>JBIOKD010000037.1:0-16172 GCA_044451485.1 Candidatus Eiseniibacteriota bacterium
CGGTCTCGGCGGGGAGCGGGCCGAGCTTGCTGGCGATCTCGGGTGCCAGACGCGCGAGCCCGGCCGCGGTGTCGCCGAGCGTGTCGCGCAGCACATCGGGTGTCTGGTCGCCCACCCAGCGACGCAGCGCCTCGACGAACGGCAGATAGGGCGCGGAGGCCTCGAACTCGTAACAGCCGCCGGTCAGTACCTCGGCGCCGGCCAGACGGGCCATGACCTGCGCTTCGCGCGCGAGCCGGGTCTTGCCGGCGCCCGGCTCACCCGAGAGCAGAACCATGTGGCCATGTCCGTGCAAGGCACGCGACCACAGGTCGCGGAGCTGCGACAGCTCGGCCGACCGTCCCACCAATCGCCCACGTGCGAGCAGATCGAGCAGCCGCGCGCCGTCCTCGACGGTCCCGTCACCCGGCTCGACCGCGGCGTCGGGCACGACGCCCTCGAGCTCGGCGAGAAGCGTGGCCGCGTCAGCGGGACGATCCTCGGGCTGCTTGGCGAGCAGCCGCAGGATCACCGCCTCGAAGCCCGGTGGCAGATCGGCGCGATAGAGATGGGGCGGCACGACCGGCGAGTAGAGATGCTGACTCACCACCGTGAGCGCGTCGTCGCCGATGAACGGGAGTCGACCCGCGACCAGCTCGTAGAGCAGCACGCCGAGCGAGTAGAGATCGCCACGCGCGTCGGCGGCGCGGCCCAGCGCCTGCTCGGGCGGCAGGTACGACGCGGTGCCCACCAGCGCGTCGGTCTGGGTGAAGCGTGACAGACGTGGCGAGGTGGCGAGCCCCAGGTCGGCGAGCTTCACGTGGATGGCGCCCGTCTCGCGTCGTGCCAACACGTTCTCGGGCTTCAAGTCGCGATGCACGATGCCGTGCGCGTGTGCGTGCGCGAGCGCCGCCGCGAGCTGGCGCGCGATATCGAGCGACTCGCCGAGGGTGGGTGCCGGCAGATGACGCAGGTCGGTGCCCGCGAACAGCTCCATCACCACGAACGGGCCGTTCGGCGTGTCGCCGGCATCGTACGCCGCGACGATGCCGGGATGATTGAGCTGGGCCGCGGCGCGCGCCTCGCGCAGCAGCCGGGCTCGACCCTCGTCGTCGAGCGTCTCGGCGCGGACCAGCTTGACCGCCACGTCGCGCTGGAGCGTCAGGTCGTGGGCGCGGTACACGACCCCCATGCCCCCTTCCCCGAGCAGGGTGTCGATGCGATAGCGGTCGGCAAGACGGGTTCCGAGCATGGGGTCCAGGTGGGAGGAGAGACCCGGGGAAGGTAGCGGATGGAGACGCGGGGGTGAAGGGGCCGGGCGCACGCCGAGTCCGAGCGGTGGTGCTCGGGCGGTGGCCGCGGAACCCGCGCCGCGTGCGCCGGGCGTCCGCGCCATCCGGAGACCCGAGCGACGCGGGGACCCGGGAGCCGGGTAGCCCGCTAGTTCATGCTCGCCAGGATCTCGCGCAGCGAGACCAGGTGGTGCTCCACGGTCTCGCGATCGTTGGCGTCGGGACGCGCCGCCAGATAGGCCTTGAGTTCCTCGAGCGCCTGCTGGTAGCGGCGCAGTCGATAGAGCAGCAGACCGCGGTCACGCACCTGCTCGGCGTCCTCGGGATGGAGGAGCAGCAGCCGCTCCACCGCGAGCAGCGCCTGCTCATCCTGCTTCACGCGCAGGTAGGCGCCCTTCAGGTTCATGAGCAGCCGCGCGATCATGTCGTGCTTGGTCATCGGCGCCAGCATCGACTCGTCGAACGGGATCTGGCCCTGGGTGATCTGCTCCAGCATCTGCGCGCAGTCGGCGTGGTCCACCGACATCCCCTTGTGGAAGGTGTCGAGCAGCAGCTCGCGCTCCTCGCCGGTCAGCCGCACCAGGAAGTGCCCGGGGAATCCCACCCCCTCTAGCGGCATGCCGATCCGCCAGCCGAGCGTCAGGAAGATGATGCTGAGCGTCAGCGGGATCCCGATGCGCCGCCGCATCACCGAGTGGAGCAGCGAGTTCTCGGGGCTGAAGTAGTCCTTCTGGTCGCCGTGGAACCCAAGATCCTCGTACACGAATCGCCGCAGCCGCGCCAGCTTCTGCAGGTTGTTCCAGTCGGGCTCCATGCGCGAGGCCAGCTCGTCGCCCCAGGCGGTGAGTGTGGCCAGCTCGGTGTCGACGTCGAGCGACGGGTCGGCCTCCGCGGCCACCAGCAGTGCCGCGTGCACCAGGTCGAACGACTCCTCCGGGCGCTTGACCATCCGCTCGAAATCCGCTCGGATGTGTTCCCGACCACTCATGTCACCGACTCCCTCCATCACTCGTCGCCCGGCGCGTCCGGCCGCCGCCGCCGCCACACGCCGATCACCGGCACTCGGCGGGTCCGGCCAACCGCCGTGGGCCGCTTTCCTGCTCCGATGGTATCGGCAACATCGGCGCGATCTACCATGGCGGGGCTCGAAGGACCCGTACCGGGTGTGGGTCTCGGAGGTCATGCTCCAGCAGACCCAGGTGGCCACGGCGACCCCATTCTATCAGGCGTTCGTGCGCCGCTTCCCGAATTTGGATGCGCTCGCCCGCGCCCCGATCGACGAGGTGTTGCACGCCTGGGCCGGGCTCGGCTACTACCGCCGCGCGCGCTTCCTTCACGCCGCGGCGCGCGCGGTGGTGCGCGAGCACGGCGGCCGCGTGCCCGAGGATCCGGACCGCTTCGGCGCGCTGCCCGGCGTGGGGCGCTACACCATGGGGGCGGTGCTCTCGATCTGCCACGACCGGCCGCTGCCGGTGCTCGACGGCAACGTGGCGCGGGTGCTGTCACGGCTCGAGGCGCTGCCGCTCGCGGTCAAGCGCCCGGCCGACGCCAAGACGCTCTGGGCGCGCGCCACGGCGCTGGTCCCCGGACGCGCGCCGGGAGACTGGAACCAGGCGCTGATGGAGCTGGGCGCCACGGTGTGCACGCCACGCGCGCCACGCTGTGACGCCTGCCCGGTCGGCCGCTGGTGCCGGGCCCGGCTGCTCGGACGGGTCGACGAGTTCCCACCCACGCCCGATCGACGCGCCACCCGGCACGTGCGCCGCGCCGTCGCGTTGATCGTACGCGATCGACGCGTGTTGATGACGCGACGCCGCGGCGCGTTGCTCGACGGTCTGTGGGAGCCACCCGGCATCGAGATCGCGGGTGGCCGGGCGGCGCGGCCGGCGCTGGCGGCGGCGCTCGCGGCGCTCGGGGTGCGCGCCCGGCTCGTGGCCACCGGCGCCACGGTGCGTCACGCCATCACCCACCGCCGGATCGTGGCGGAGGTCTGGAGCGGCACGCTCGCGGCCGCCGCGCCGCGCGCGTCGCGGCGGATGCGGTGGGTGAGCGTGACCCGACCCGAGGTCGCGGTGACCGCCCTCGGAAGGAGACTGGCGAGGCTCAGCCGAGCTTCTTCTGGAAGCGGGCGGTCGAGAAGCTGAAGAACAGCGCCGCGAAGCCGACCAGCGCCAGCGACTGCGGCCACAACTCGCGCAGCCCAATGCCCTTCAAGATCACCCCGCGCATGATCTGCAGGAAGTGGGTGAGCGGCAGCAGCAGCCCGAACAGCCGCGCCGCGACGGGCATCGCCTCGCGCGGGAACATGAATCCGGCGAGCAGCATGTTGGGCATCAGGATGAACACCGAGCCCTGCATCGCCTGCGCCTGCGTCCGCGCCAGCGTCGAGATGAACAATCCCAGTCCGAGACTGCAGATGATGAACACCAGCGAGGCGCCGTAGATGTCCAGGATGTTGCCGCGGATCGGGACGTCGAACAACAGGCTGCCCACCAGCAGGACGGTGGTGATCTGCACCAGACCGACGATGACGTAAGGCACCAGCTTACCGAGCATGATCTCGGAGCGGGTGAGCGGGGTGACGATGAGCTGTTCGAGCGTGCCGTGCTCGCGCTCGCGCACCACCGCCATCGCGGTCATCATGATCAGCATGTTGGAGAGGATCATGCCGATGATGCCGGGGACGATGAACAGCGCGCTCTTGAGCGCCGGGTTGTAGAGCGGACGCACCCGCATGTCCACCAGCGGGCGGGCACTGAGCGCGACACCGGGCATGCGCGACTGCAGCATCTGGATGTTGGTCTGCTGTCCCACCAGCTGCGCGGCGCCGATGGCGCTCTGCGAAGAGGTCGGGTCGGTGGCGTCCACCAGCACCTGGACCGCGGTCGGGCGCCCGCGCTTGATGTCACGCGCGTAGCTCTCCGGGATCACCACCGCCGCGCGCGCATGCCCGGTGTCCACCGCGCGAACGGCGTCGGCGTACGAGCCCACGGCCCCGGCCAGGCGGAAGTTGTTGGTGGCCTGGATGCGCTGCACCAGCTCCCGGCTCTCCTGGGTGCGGCTCAGGTCGAACACCACGGTCGGCAGGTTGCGCACGTCCTGTCGGATCGCGTATCCGAAAAGAAGCAGCTGGAAGATCGGGATCCCCACCAGCATGCCGAGCGTGGCGCGGTCGCGCCGCATCTGGATGAACTCCTTCCACACGATCGACTTCAGCCGTCCGCGGTTCATCGTCCGCCTCCCGCGCCGTCCGCGGCGCCTTCGTCCCGCTGCTGCAGCTCCACGAAGATGTCCTCGAGGTCTTTCGCGCCGGGGAAGCGGCTCTTGACGCCGGCAGGATCGCCGAGCGCGATCAGGTGCCCGCGCGACAGGAACGCGAGCCGGTCGAAGCGCTCGGCCTCGTCCATGTAATGGGTGGTGACGATGATGGTGGCGCCGTCCGCGGCCAGGCCTCGGATGATCTGCCAGAACAGCCGCCGCGCGGCCGGATCCACACCCGCGGTGGGCTCGTCGAGGAACACCACCGGCGGCCGGTGGATCGTGGCCGAGCCCAGCGCCAGCCGCTGCTTCTCGCCGCCCGACAGCGTGCCGGCGAGCTGGCCGCCGATGCGTTCCAGGTGCATGCGCTCGCGGGTGGCGCGGATGCGCTCGTCCAGCTCGGCGTCGGGAATCGAGTAGAGCCCGGCGTAGAAGCGCAGGTTCTCGTCGAGGGTGAGGTCCTTGTAGAGTCCAAACGCCTGCGACATGTAGCCGATGCTCGACTTCACCCGTTCGGTCTCGCGCGCCACGTCGAACCCGGCCACCGTTGCGGTGCCCTCGTTGGGCGCCAGCAGCCCGCACAGCATGCGGATGGTGGTGGTCTTGCCCGAGCCGTTGGGGCCGAGGATGCCAAAGATCTCGCCCTTCCGGATGCGGAACGACACCTTGTCCACCGCGACCACGGCGCCGAATCGACGGGTGATGCCGGCCACGTCAACCACGGTGTCCGGTGTCGCGGGTCGGGGCTGGGTCAGCTCCAGGGCGACCGGCTCGGCGGGGGTGTGGCGTCGTGCGGAGCGTGTCATGGGGCGGGGGTCAGCGCCCCGATATAGGCGTCGGCGGGGAGCCCCGCCTTGAGCGCCCCGTGGGTCGGATCGAGTCGGATGCGCACCGCGAACACGAGATCGGCGCGCTCCTCCTCGGTGAGCGCCGCACGCGGGGTGAACTCCGCCTGGGTCGCCACCTCGGTCACGCGGCCGTGGTAGATGGCTTTCGAGTCCTTGCCAAGCCGCACCTCGACCGGCGCGCCGATACGGACATCGGTGATCCGCGGCGCCGCCACATACACGCGCAGCCACAGCCGTTCGGGATCGCCGAGCGTCACCACCGGCTGGTTGGGCTGCACCAGCTCGCCGATCTCGAAGTTCTTGAGCAGCACCACGCCGCTCATGGGCGCGACCAGCACCAGCTCGGCGATCCGGCTCTCGGCCCCCGCGACCGCGGCGCGCATCGCCTCGGTGTTGGCCCGGGCGGCGGTGATCTCCTCGCTCCGGCTGCCGGCCTGCAGGAGCCGTAGCTTCTCGCGGGCGGCCACCTCGCGCGCCACCGCGTCGTCGTGGTTGGTCACCGCGCGGTCGTAGTCGGCCTGCGCCACCACATGGCTCTCGAGCAGCTTCTTCATGCGGTCCAGGTCGCGGTCGGCCATCTCGCGCTGCGCCCGCGCGCCGTCGAGATCGGCCTTCGCCACCGCCACCTCCTGGGCGCGCGGCCCGGTCACCACCTGCTGGCTCTGCGCCGTGGCGCGTCCGAGCTGGGCGCGCTGCGCCAGCAGATCGGCCGAGATCTCACCGCGCGACAGCACCACCAGCGTGTCGCCGACGTGCACGGTGTCGCCCTCGATGACGTTGAGCCGCATGATCCGGCCGCCCACCAGCGAGGCCACGTCGGTCTCGTCCATCTCGATCATGCCGCTGGCGCGCACCGCGCCGTGCATCTGGGCGTCTCGCCACCACCGCATGCCCAGCACCGCGGCGATGACGACGACGATCACCAGCACCAGCACGACGACACGCGTCGGCCGGCGCGTCGTGGGGGACGGTTCCGCGGGTCGTTGGGCCATCGCGCTCCTCACACGGTCTCGGCCGGCACCGGCGTGGGGGCGGGCGGCCGCTGCGGGGCCGCCGCCGGCACGGTGGTGCGCGGCTCGTCGACTTCGATTTCGTCGGGATGGGCGGTCATGCGCCTGACCCATGCACCCGCCCACGCCCCGAAGTCGTCCAGATAGGTGTACACCACCGGCACCACCACCAGCGTCAGCAACGTCGAGGTGATGAGCCCGCCGATCACCGCGTGCGCCATCGGGGCGCGGAACTCGGCGCCCTTGCCGAGCGCCAGCGCCGTCGGGAGCATACCGAAGATCATCGCCAGCGTGGTCATCACGATCGGGCGAAGCCGCAGCTCGCCGGCGTCCACCAGCGCCTCGGTGCGCGCCAGGCCGCGTTCACGGGCCTGGTTGGCGAAATCCACGAGCAGGATGGCGTTCTTGGTCACCAGACCCATCAGCATGATGATCCCGATCATGCTCATGATGTTGAGCGTGCCCCGCGTCAACGCCAGCGCCGCCATCACCCCGAACAGCGCCAGCGGCAACGACAGCATGATCGCGAGCGGCTTGAGGAAGCTGCCGAACTGGCTGGCGAGGATGATGTACAGGAACACCACGGCCAGGGTCAGCGCCTCGACCATGTAACCCACGGTCTCGACGAAGTCGGCCTGCTCGCCGCCGAAGTCGAACGCGTAACCAGGCGGGAGCGCGATCCCGTTCAGCCGCGTCTGCGCGTCGGCCACCACGTCGGTGAGCGGGCGGCCCTGGTAATTCCCCTCGATGCTCGCGACGCGCTCGAGCCGCTGGCGGTCGATCTGCGCCGGCGCGCCGCTGCGCTCGAGATGCACGACCTGTCCGAGCGGCACCGTCACCGGCTGACCGGTGCGCGCGTCGATCTGCGAGCCCGCGATCGGCACGCGCGCGAGGTCGGCGGCCGAGGTGCGATACTCGGGCGCCAGCCGCACCACCACGTCGTGAGAGAGCCCGTCGGCGTCCTCCCAGTCGCCGGCCTTCTCGCCGGCCAGCAGCGGCCGCAGCTCGTTGCCCACCTGGCCCACCGACAGACCGACCTGTGCCGCGAGCCCGCGGTCCACCGACACCAGCCACTCGGGCTTGCGCTCTTGCAGCGACGACTTGAGCTCGATCAGCCCCGGCACTTCGCCCAGTCTCCGCATCGCCTCGTCCGACAGCTCCTGGAGCTTCGCCAGGTTGGGGCCGCGCAGGTTGATGACGATCGGCGCCTGCGAGCCAAACGGACCCGCCTGCAGGATGCGCGCGAACGTGCCCGTGTAACGCGGCAGCACCTTGCGCACCTCGGCCTCGAACTGGAACTGGTCCAGCCGGCGGTCGTGGCGCGGCTTGAGCTGGACGAAGACCTGTCCCTTGTTGATGGCGCCGTTCTGGGCGTCGCCACCCACGCTCAGGTAGGTGTACTTCACCTCGGGGCGGGTGTCGAGATAGCGCTGGATCTCGAGCCCCTTCGACACGGTGTAGTCGATGCTCGAGCCCTCGGCGACCTCATATGCCACCAGCGTGCGCTCCTCGTCGGACTTGGGGAAGAACTCCCCGCCCACCAGCCGCAGCACCACCATCGCGATCGCGGCCACGAACGACAGCGCGGCGAAGGCCATGGTGAGCCCGCGATGCGCCAGCGCCCAGCGGATGATGCCGCGATAGCGGCGGCCGAGCCCCTCGAACGAGCGGTTGAAGTGCTCGAGCGCGCGGCCCACCCAGCCGGTCTGCACCTGGCCCTCGGCCTGCGGATCGTACCAGCGCGACGACAGCATCGGGTCGAGCGTGAACGACACGAACAGCGACACCATCACCGCGAACGCCACCACGATCCCGAACTGGTAGAAGAACTTGCCGACGATGCCGCCCATGAACGCCACCGGCACGAACACCGCGATGATCGAGAGCGTGGTGGCGAGCACCGCGAATCCGATCTCGGCGGTACCGCGCCGCGCCGCCTCGTAATGGTCCTCGCCGCGCTCGACGTGCCGCACGATGTTCTCGCGCACCACGATCGCGTCGTCGATCAGGATCCCGATCACCAGCGACAGCGCCATCAACGTCATGTTGTTGAGCGTGAACCCGAACGCGTAGAAGGCGAGGAACGCCGAGATCACCGAGACCGGAAGGGTGAGCCCGGTGATCACCGTCGAGCGCCACGAGTTGAGGAACAGGAAGACGATGAATACGGTCAGGATCGCGCCCTCCACCAGCGTCTTCTGCACGTCGTCCACCGAATCGCGGATCCACCGCGAGTTGTCCTGGATCGACGTGATGCGCACTCCGCGCGGCAGCGTCTGGTTGAGCCCGGCGACCCGCTCGTTCACCTGATCGGCGATCTCGACCGTGTTGCCACCGGAGACCTTGCGCACCTCGATCGCCACCGCGCGCTGACCGTCGATGTAGGCCGCGTCGCGTGCCTCCTCCTGCGCGTCCTCGACGCGCGCCACCTGCGACAGCTTGATCGGGGTGCCCGTGCGCACCGCGACGATCACGTCGTTGAACTGGCTGGGATCGGCGAGTCGTCCCTTGATGCGTACGAGGTCCTCGCTCTTGCCGCGGTTCACGCGGCCGGCAGGAATGTCGCTGTTGCCGGAGCGCACCGCGTCCATCACCATCTGCGGCGACACGCCGAGCGCCTGCATGCGGTCGGGCAGCATCAGCACGTGCACCTCGCGCCGCAGCCCGCCCACCACCTCGATGCTGCCCACCCCCGGGACGTTCTCGAGCCGGCGGCTGATGGTCTCCTCTGCGATCTGGGTGAGGTCGCGCATCGGCCAGCCCGGGCCGCGCACCGCGAAGCTCATGATCGGCAGCGACTGCGCGTCGAAGCGCGCGATCACCGGCGGATCAATGTCCTTCGGCAGGTCGAGTCGAATGCCATCCACCTTGGCGCGGACGTCGGACACCGCGTCCATCACCCGGGTGTTGAGATGGAATTCGATGTAGATCCGGCTGTAGCCCTCGTTCGAGATCGAGGTGATCTTCTTCACGCCCTCGACCGAGTTCACCGCCTCCTCGATCTTCTTGGTCACCTCACGCTCGACCGCCTCGGGCGACGCCCCGGGATAGCGCGTGGTGATGCCCACGAACGGGAAGTCCACCTTGGGCCACTGGTCCACCGCCAGCCGCCGGTAGCCGAAGATGCCGAGGGTGACCAGCGCCACGATCATCATGGTGGCGAGCACCGGGCGGCGGATGGAGAGATCGCTCAGAAACATGGCTCAGCTCTCCTTCCCGCCGACCTTGATGGCCTGCCCCGTCACCAGGCCCTCGACCGCACCGACGATCACCGTGTCCCCGGGCGCGAGACCGGTCATGATCTCGGTGAGACCGTGATCGACGTCGCGTACCCCGGGGCGGACCGCGTGGCGCGCGAGCCGTCCCGATTCGATGGTGTACACGAACGTCGAGTCGCCCTGCACGCGCAGCGCGGCATCCGGAACCGCGAGCGCGCCACGCGCCGCGCCGGTGACGATCACGCCCTGCGCGTACAGACCGCCCACCAGCGCGCCCTTCGGGTTGGGCACCGAGACGTAGACCTCGACCTGGCGCGTCGCGGGATCGGCGGTGGCGTTGACGCGCGCCACGACCCCGGTCAGCGCGCCGTTCGGGAACCCGCCGACGTCCAGCCGTACCGCCGCGCCGGGCTTCACCAGACGCACGAACTCGCTCGGCACCGTGGCTTCGAACTCGAGCCGGCTGGTGTTGACCACGCGGAACATCGGGTCCCCGATCCCCGGGCGATTCCCGGCCTCGACGTATTTCTTCGAGATCACCCCGTCGATCGGCGAGCGCACCGACGCGTCGGCGTACATCTTGGCGGCCTGTGCGGAGCCGGCCTGCGCCGACTTCCAGCGCGCCTCGGCGCTTTCGACATCGCGCTTGGACATGGCACCGGCCTTGAACAGGTTCTGCGCACGGTCGTATTCGGCCGCGGCCGCCTTGAGCTCGGCATCGGCGCCGGCGGCAGCGGGCCCCAGCGCCTGGTCGCGGAAGCGGGCGAGCAACTCGTCCTTGTGGACGATCTGGCCCTCCCGCACCGGCACCTCCTCGATGACCTCGGCCAGCGGCGCGCCGATCAGCACCTCGGTGGCCGGTGTGAGGGTGCCCGAGACCGGCAGACCGGCCACCAGGTCGGTGCGGGCCGACAGCGCCACGTCCGTGGCGGCGAGCAATGCCGCCGGCGGATCGCCCGCGCCAGGGTTCGCGGAGGTGCGGCTGCCGCCGCAGCCGGCGAGGGAGACGAGTGCGGCGAGCCCGAGGACCAGTGCCGGCGACGCGATGGAACGGCGGGATCGTGAAGTCATCGCTTGAGCACCTCGCGGCTGATGTGTTCGGTGATGTCGTCGAGTGATACCAGACGGGTGGCGGGCGGATGGCCGAGGGCGAACTCGAGCCGGGCGAGCGAGGTGCGGTAGGCGCGCAGCGCATCGGCGGCGTCCGCCTGGGAGGTGAGCATCTTGAGCCGCGCGTCGGACACCTCGAGCTGGGTGGCCATGCCGTTGTCGTAGCGCGTGCGCGCGAGCTGCCAGGTGCGCTGCGCCAGCTCGACCGTGCCGCGCCGCGCCGCGAGCACGGTGAGGGCGCGATTCAGGTCTTGTCGCGCCTGTTCGACGTCGATGTCGACCTGCAGCTTCACCTGGTCGCGATTGAGCTCGGCCGAACGCAGCTCGGCTTTTGCTCTGGCCACCGCGCCCTCGGTGCGGAACCCCTGGAAGATCGGCAGCGTCAGCTTCGCCGATGCGGTCACGTCGCGGAAGAATTGATCGCGTGTCGGCCAGCCGTTGCTCGGGAACGCCTCCTGCAACATGGTGCCCGATGCGCTCAATTCCGGCCAGCGCGCCCCACTCTCATAGGTGACCGCGCGCTTGCGCACCTCGACCGCGGCCTCGGCGGCGAGCAGCGCGGCGCGCGTGGCGGCGCCGAGCGAGTCGGTCTCCACCACCGGCGCCTGGTCGCCCGGGAAGGCCAGCGGGGTGGTGAGCGTCATCGGTTGCTCGGCCGGCACGTTGAGCAGCTTCTTGAGCCCGTAAAGCGCGTCGGCGAACGCATTGCGCGCCTGCATCACCGGCGGCTCGGCGTTGCGCGCCTCGACCTGCGCCTGGAGGTAGTCGTATTCGGCGCGCGCGCCCTGATCGAACAGCAGCTTGACGTCGTGCTCGTTGGCACGCGCCTGGACCACACCCTCCTCCGCGATCCGCACCAGCTCGCCGATGTACGCGGCCAGCAGATAGGCCCCACGCGTCTGATAAACCACTTGCGATTCGACATCCTGGAGCTGGTGCTCGACGCCGTGCTGATACCAGCGCGCGCCGCTCACCGCCGCGCCCACGCTGCGCGAGAACAGGAGCTGGGTGCCGGTGAGCTCGAGGGTGAACTGGTTCTCGGCGCCGAACGGGCTGTTCGCGAACAGCGACCCGAGCCCGCTGTCGGCGGGCACGCCGCTGAAGATGGAGGCGAAGCGGCGCTGATAGGTGCCGGTGGTGTTGATTTGTGGCAGCGCGACCGCCTCGGCCTCGCGCACCTGGCCGCGCGCGCGCTGCACTTCGGAGCTGGCGAGTCCGACCGTCACGCCGCGGGTGAGCGCCAGACTCACCGCATCTTCGAGCGACAGCCGCAGCGTGTCGGTGGGGCTCGGCGAGACGGCCGGGGCGCGGCTTGCCGCGTGGGCGGGGAGCGCCAGCGCGACCAGGAGCGCGGCGAGCGCCACCGCCGAGGTCAGCGCCGCGAGCACCAGGGCCGGGCGCGCCAAGAAGCCGGGTGCAGCTCGCATCTCAACGGCCCTCCTGCTGCGGCGCGAGCCCGTCGAGCAGCATCTCCAGTCGCGCCCGCAGCTCGCCACGCACGTCCTGCGGATCGCCGCGGAACAGCCACTGCATGACCGTACCGATATAGGTGCTGCGCAGCAGCGCGGTGGCGCGATCGGTATCGAGGTCACGACGCAGCGAGCCGTCGGCCTGCGCGGCCACGACCAGACGCCGCACCAGCGCGTGACCACGGGCGTGGATCTGACCGACCACCTCCGGCTCTCCCTTCTGCAGCTCGATCAGGGCGCGCCGTCTGAGCGCCGGATTCTGCTCATACGAGTCCACCGCGCAGTCCACCATCGCGAACAGCTTGGCCCGCGCCGGTCCGGGCTCGGCGAGCCGCGCCTCCACCCACGCCTCGAACTCCTCGACCTCGTCCTCGGCGAGTGCGGCGAGCACCGCCTCCTTGCGCGGGAAGTAATTGAAAAAGGTCCCCTTGGCGACGTCCGCGCGCTGCGCGATCTCGTCGACGGTGGTGGTCTCGAAGTCCTTCTCGGCGAACAGCTCCATCGCCGCGCGCGAGATGCGCTCGCGGGTCTCGTCCTTCTTGCGCTCGCGTCGGGAGGTCTCGGTGGGTTGCATGGCTCTCTCTTCCGTCGGTCGTGAGATCGGGGTGACTTGGGACATATATGACCACAGTCTATTGTTCGATTCAAAGCATTTGTGACTTTAGTCATAATCTTTGCAGTCCGATGACAGGAGTCTTAACTCATTGTTCTGACAGGGCTACGGGGCGTCGCTGGGGGCCACCCGGGGCGGTCGGCGATGGTGGCTTCGACCGAAAGACGGGGCGCAATCACCGCCCGGTCGGCAAGTGGATGGAGGGCACCGTGGGCCCACGCGACCAGTGCTCAATGGCGCCGTGGTGACGACGAGCCGGCTCCCGGCCCGGTCGCTCAGTCGGTCGGCTTCTCGATCGGGAAGCCGCGGCTCACCCAGTCGTGGTCCAGGTCCTTGGTGATGAAGAGTGCGCGCACCCGCGTGAACCCGAGGTCGCGCATGGCGCGGAACGCCGGACGCATGTTGGGGCAGTGGTCCCATGGACAGCAGCCGCAGTAGAGGACGATGTCGCGATCCTTGGGCGTGTCCTTCACCGCCTCGGTGAGTGCCGCGAGACCCTCGGGACGCGACGCCGGACCGGCGTAGCGCGAGCCGGGGATGGCGCCGCCGTGGTAGAGCACGGAGAAGCCGACGTGCAGCAGCATCGGCCGCGTCTCGGGCGAGCCGGCCAGCACACTGTCGAGCTCGGCGGGACGGATGAGCTGCGCCGCGGTCCACGGATCGGAGGCCTCGATGGGCGGCGTGGACGCGCGCGGCGTCGAGGGGGTGCAACCGCCGGTCGCGGCGGCGATCACGATCGCCAGCGTGACGAGCGCGCTGTGGCGGATCCAACGCTTCGTGTGGTGCATGGGGACACTCCCTACCAGCGCACGGTGAGCTGTGCGAACCAGTGGCGCGGGGCCGCGGGCGTGAGGAACGGCACCAACGCGCCGGACGCATCGTAATCCAGATAGCCGGTCGTCGCGTACTGGAGGTCGAGCGCGTTCACCAGGCGGAACGACAGCTCGGCGCTCGACACACCCGGCAGGGGCAGCCGCTGACTGGCGGTGACGTCGAGGGTGGTGCGTGGGGCGATGCTGTTGGCCTCGGTCTCCGTGTTGTCCACGTAGATGCGACCGACGTACTGGACCTCGGCTCCGACCGTGGTGCCGGCCACCGAGACCCGCGGCGCGACGAACGCCGTGACCGCGGGGGTGAATCCGATCCGCTTGCCGTCGGCGGTCACGGTGTCGCCGCTCGCGGTGCCGTACACCTCGTGGTACTCGACGAAGTGGTGGTCGCCGAGCGAGGCGTTGCCGTCGAGCGTGAGTTGTGGCCCGTGATCGTTTCCGCCGCCGATCGCCCATTCGGTGTGCCCGGCCAGCTCGATCCCCTGGTGGATCGAACGCGCGGCGTTCCCCGTGATCGGGTAGCCGAGATCGGTGTCGAACTGGCCTGCGTACACGAGCTCGTCACGCAGCTCCATGCGGTAGAGGTCGGCGGTGAACGCGTGTGGGCCGCTCGCCCAGCGCGCGCCGGCTTCCCAGTCGTTCACGTGCTCGGGGGTGATCAGCGGATCGCTCCAGTCGTTGTTGGCGGCGTTGCCCGATCCGTAGAGCGGCACCGCGCCCGCGGTCTCGCCGTCGTACAGATCGCGGAACGCCGGCTCGCGGCTCGAATACGCGTACGAGGCGTGCAGGTCGAGTCCCGGACGCGTGTGCCAGGTGAGACCGAGACGGGGCAGCAGGAAGTCGTAGTGCTGGTCGAAGCGGATCCCGTCGAATTGGTCGCCACGCATCGCGTAGCTCATGTGACGCCAGCCCAGGTCGGCCACCGCGGAGAGCGCCGCGTCGGGCGACCACTCGGCGCGCGCGTAGAGCCCACCCTCGACCGTGTAGGGGCGATAATCGTAGTAGCGGCTGTCGGGGGTGGTGCCCGGCGGCAGCGCGTCGCCCGAGACCACCGTGCCGACGTGATGACCGTCGGCCCAGCGCAGCTCACCGCCCACCGTGAGCGCGTCGGTGGCGGTGCCGAGACGGAGCCGGGGCAGCCACCCGATCTGCCGGTCGCCCACCCAGCGACGCCGCACCAGGTCGGTGTTGACCACGATGTAGCGGCCGTTCGAGTCGGTGACCAGCGCCCCGGTGGCGTCCTGCTGGTAATGGTCGCGGGTGTAGAGCGTGGAATCGGCGACCGCCCACGACGACAGACGATAGTCGGACAACGCCTGCATGCCGCGCTGCTCGTCGTAGTAGCCGCTGCCATCGAATCCGTACAGGGTCTGGGTGAACGTGCGCTCGCGTGACATCGCCCAGGTGTGGGTGAGCACGTAGTGCGGCTCGAAGAAGTGGTCCCGCTCGCCGGGATAGGTGAGCGGGTTGTAGCGGCGATCACGGGTCGCGTCGCCGGTAACCTGTCCGGCCAGGTAGTCGGGCGACACGCCGAGATAGGCGAGATGCGTCTCCTCCGGTCCGCCAAAGGTCTCGAAGCGGATCGACTGGCTCGTGCCCACGCGCCGCAGGCCGAGGAAGTAGCTCCACAGCTCGGTGTCGGACTGGTCGCGGTACCCGCCACTCTCGATGCGCGAGTAGCGTCCGTATACGTTCCAGCCGCCCTTCAGCTCGCCGCTCGCCATCTCGCCCATCACCCGCCAGGTGTCGTACGAGCCGAAGCCGGTGCTGGCGGACAACGCCGGGGCGACGCTGAACGGCGAGGTCTCGAGGTTGACGCTGCCACCCAGCGACGGCGCGCCATACATCGCCGAGCCGACGCCACGCTGCACCTGCACCTGGCTGGTGGAGGCGAGGATGTCGGGATGATCGATCCAGTACACCTCGTTCGACTGCGGATCGTTGAGCGGCACGCCGTCGATGAGCACGCTCACCCGCCGCTGTGGGAAGCCACGGATCGCCAGGTACGAGTAACCCACGCCGTTACCGGCGTCGGAATAGGCGTACACCCCGGGCAGGTCGGCGAAGTGCATCGGCGTGTCGAGCCCGGTGTCGCGACGCTGCACCTCCTTGCGATCGAGCAGCGTGCGCGCGATCGGCACGCGGTCGGCGCGCGCGGTGCTCACCTCGACGCCGCTCACCGGCACCACGTGTCCGAGCGTGTCGGAGCGCGTGGTGACCGTGATCGGGACCACCTTTCCCACGGTCGTGTCGGGCGCGGCGCCGGCCCGAGCGGGGAGCGGCGGCAGTGTGGCGAGCACCAGCGCCGCGAGGGAGACGGCGAGCCGCATCGGAGCGTTCGACCAACGTGTGCGAAGACGTTTCATGGAGGTCCTCCGGAGACGGAAGCGGGCGCACGGGCGGCGGGGCTCGCGCCACGTGCGAGACGACCGAGGATCCACATCGCGAGCGACGCGGTGAGACCCACGTAGATCGGTTCGATGCCGAACGGCGGCGTGCTGCCCGGTGGTCCGAGGTCCTTGGGCAGCATCCAGGAGAGCGTGAG
>JBIOKD010000038.1:0-16075 GCA_044451485.1 Candidatus Eiseniibacteriota bacterium
ACCGACGTGCCGGTGCGCATTCACTCGGAGTGCTTGACCGGTGACGTGCTCGGCTCGTTGCGTTGCGATTGCCGCGATCAGCTCATCGCCTCGCTCGAATCGCTTGGACGCGAGCCGCTCGGCGTGCTGCTCTATCTGCGCCAGGAGGGCCGGGGCATCGGGCTGACGAACAAGATCCGGGCGTACGCGCTGCAGGACCGCGGATACGACACCATCGATGCCAATCGCGCGCTCGGATTCGGCGACGACCAGCGGGACTACCGCATCGCCGCCGACATGCTGCGCTTGCTCGGAGTGAAGAGCGCACGACTCATCACCAACAACCCGCTCAAGCTCGAGGGTCTGCGGCGACACGGCATCAAGGTGTCGGGCCGTGTCTCCCTGCCCACCACCCCGAATCGGCACAACATCCACTACCTGCGCACCAAGAAGGCCCGCGCTGGTCATTGGCTCAACGTCGCCGACGCGCCGCCGGCTCCAGAGCCGCACGAGGGGCAGCTGCCGGTCTCGGCGGGCGGCGAGAGCCGTTCCGCCGCGAGCGGCTAGTCGGCGCCCGTCGGCCGCCGCTGGCGCCGGTCACGCCGTTCGTTCGCCGACGGCGGCGTTGCGGCCCCTGCTCGATGTGGCCCGAAGGCGACGATCTCGTTCGTCGCTCACCCGTGACCCCTCGCCCCCGCGACGAGTCTCAGACGCGCTTGGACGCGCTCTCAGCTCGCGCGTTTCAGGCCGTCGAACGAGCGCTCTCCGCGGCGGTGTACCGCGTGAAGGCGGGCCCGTACGCGATCGACGCGCGCGGCACTGAGCGTCTCGACCGCGTAGCGTTCGTCCCAGACCAGGTTGCCGCCGATCCACACCCGGATCTCGGGATGGCGCTGCAGTAGCTCCATGCCGCTCCGCCCCTTGATCTCTCGGATCACGGTGGCGATGGACTGGGTGGGGCGCAGAGCGAGGAGCAAGTGCACGTGGTCGCGCCCCACCCCCAAGTCCACCAGATGGAAGTCTCGTTCATCACACAGCGACACGATGATCGATTCGAGCGTCTCGGCGTGCTGGTCCTTCAGGACGGGACGGCGTCCCCGCGTGCTCCAGGTGACCAGATAGTGGAGCTGGCTCCGATAGACCGGCTCCCAACGGCCGAGCAGTGCTTCGTCGATTCCGGGAGCATTCGTGTGTTCCACGACACACCTCCTGCGGGGACGGACTGAACGTATGTGCAGTTGGCTGGCTTAAGAAATGGGAGCTTGCGCTCCCGTCCGCCGGACGCCCCGCCTCAGCGTCCGACGGTTCGAATGACTCCCTTCACCACACCGGCGATACGAAACTCGGCGCCGCGGTCGACCACGATCGGCTGATAGCGCTCGTTGGCCGGGACCAGCTCGATGTGCTCGGCACGCGGCCGGTAGTACTTGACCGTGGCTTCCTCACCGACCAGCGCGACGATCATCTCGCCCGGGCTGGCCTGCTCCTGGCTGCGCACCACGACGTGGTCACCCTCGATGATGCCGGCGTCGATCATCGAATCCCCACGCACCCGGAGCGCGAACAGGCCATTCATGTCGCCGAAGAAGCGATTCGGCTCGATGGTGCCTTCGAAGTTCTGCTCGGCGAGGATCGGGGCTCCGGCCGCCACGCGCCCGAGCACCGGGATGCCGAACTCCACGCCGGCTTCTACCGTCGACTTCACCAGCTCGAGTCCACGCGAGATCTTCTTGTTGCGTCGGATGTACCCCGACTCCTCGAGCAGGTCGAGGTGATAGCGCACCCCGTTGGTGGACGCGATGCCGAACTTCTCTCCGATCTCACGGATGGTCGGCGGCATTCCACGCTTGCGCACGAACTCCCGGACGAACTCGAGGATCTCGCGCGCGCGGTCGTTGAGCATGGCTCGCACTCCTTGCAGTGGAAGAGTCCCAGTGGGACCCGGCACACGCGCACCATAGTGCACGTCCGTGCAGTCCGTCAAGGCCCATCCGTGCCGTAGGGAGCGGAGCCTGCCGACCGCGTGGGGGCGAGTCGAAGCGGGACCGCCGTCCAGGCGACGGGCTCGTCACTGTCCAGGGTGTCGTCAGGGCTGACCCGGTGTGGACGCCAACGAGTGCGCGCCCGACCCGGGCACCACTCCTCGCTTCCGATCAAGCCGCTGCGCTGGAATCATTTGGCGGTATGGGAACCGGCACGTCGGGACTGGCCCGGGCATTGCCCAAGGGATCCCACGAGGCCGCAAGGTCTCGACCACGACAGACAAGGAGCGGCAGGCCGGGTTCGCCGAGGTGGCCGCAATCGGGGGCCGGTCGCCAGAGTGGGCCCACCTCCGCTGCCTTGTCGGTCGGGGAGACAGCCTGGCACCCCATCGACGCCGATTGGGCGATGGCCGAAGCCACCGCCCGAGGCGTCCGTCGGTGAGTCGGATCCCGATCGCCTCCCTGACCGCCCTAGAACAGCAGCTGATAGTTGATGCGGAACCCGCGACCGGATTGGGGCAGGAAATCCTTGATGACCGAGAGATGATCGCGATACGAGCGGTCGAACAGGTTGTCGCAGTGCACGCTGATGTTGTGCGCGAGTCCCTCGCTCACGAGCCGGATGCCAAAGCCCAAGTTCATGATCCCGTAGCCACCGGTGCGGGTATCGCCGTCACCGAGCCGGGTCTGGGTCGCCGCGCCGCGCCACTCGATCATCCCCATGTACCGCTCGTCCTGGTAGGTGCCCCGCACGAGCCCGCGCAGCGGTGGCGTGAACGGAAGGGGCACGTTGTTCTTGGTGTCCTGCGACTGCACGTAGTCGGTGCTCGCGTTGATCCCGATGTGAGGCGCCGGCTCCAGCGCGAGACTGGCCTCGAACCCGGTCAGACGCGCGTCCGTGGCCGCGAACTGACGGACGGGGAACGCCTGGATCGTGTCGCCGCGCAGGAACGCATAGATGTAGTCGCTGATCACGTTCACGTAGGGCGACACCTCGAACGTGACCTTGTCGTAGCTGCCCTTGATCGAGAGATCCGCCCCGAAACCGGTCTCGGAGTCGAGATTCGGGTCACCGATCGAATAGGTCCCGCTCGGCGCGTCCAACCCGTTCGCGAACAGCTCCTGCACGGTCGGAGCTCGGAACGAGCGGGCCAGGGTCAGCGTCCCGGTGAGACCGGGAGTGAGATCCTGGATCGCGCCCAGCGAGGCGGTCACCGCGTTGCTCGTACGCGCCGCGTCCAGGGTCTGGAACACCGAGTCCGTCGAGGCCGGGTTCGGATGGGTCTGAATGTGGTTGTAGTCGAATCGCAGCCCCGCCTGCAGCCGCGTCGCGGACGCGGCCTGCAGTTCCTCGAACACGTAACCGGCGAGACCGGTGGTGCGGGAGTCCGGCCCGAGCGGCTGGTCGCCGCTGATCTTCAGGTCCTCGATGTTCCACCACAGTCCGATCGTCCCATCGAGCTTGCCGAGCGGGCGGTGGTGCAGCTGCAGCGCGCCGTTGACTTCCTTCTTGTGGAAGTTGTTCGCCTGCGGGTCGGACACCCCGGTCGCATCCTGGGCGGTCGGGAACTCGGAGTGGTTGTAGTCGTTGTAGTTCGCCGACAGATTCCACTGCTTGGCGAACGAGCCGCTCGGGTCGAGCCGCCCGCGCATCTCGACCGTGTTGCGCTTCTGCGCGATGCGTGAGGTGGTCGGCGGCACGTCGATCCAATCGTCGTTGGGCGGCACGCCCGGAATGCCGTAGTTCATCTCGTAGTGCTTGCCGCCAACGCCGATCATGCCCGCCTTTCCCTGGTACGAGTAGCCGAGCCCGCCCTCGTAGGAGTGGTCGAAGGACTGCGGCATCCGCTCGAGATCGAAGGCCGTCTCGCTGGCGGGATCGACGTAGGACCCTTTGGGGATGCGAATGTCGTTCCAGTGCGTGCCCCCCGCCGAGAACCGAAACGCGTTCCGACCCTGACTCACCACGCTGTTGAAGAACCCCGCGTACTGATCGCTCACCGAGTTTCCTTCGAGGTTCACGACTCCCGACAGCGGGTGATCCGAGACCGCGGGCACGATGTCGGTGATCAGGTTCACGAGACCGCCGATGGTGCTGGGGCCGTAGATGACGCTGGACGGACCACGCACCACGTCGATCTGGGTCACGCCGATCCCCTCGATCGGAGTCGCGTGCGCCGGGTCGTAGGTCGCGATGTCACCGGTGCGAAGGCCATTCTCGAGCACCAGCACCCGATTGTCCGACAAGCCGCGAAGCACCGGCCGGGTCGGCGCCGAACCGAGGGCGCGTACATGGACCCCGGGCAGGTCCGAGATCTTCTCCGAGAAGCTGGCGCCCGGACTGTTCTGGAGATCGACGCGCGCCTTCGACTCGACGGATTGATACTGTTCGTTGGCCGGACGCGCATCGGGCGTCGCGGAGACCACGATCTCCTCGATCGGTATCGCCGAGAACTTGAGCTCGAAGTCCGCCGTCGCCTGGTCGGTGGTCACCTCGACCGTCCGGGTGACCGACGCATGACCGATGACGCTCGCGAAGAGGTGATAGGTCCCCTTCGGGACGCTCGAGAACGAAAACTGGCCGCCGCCGCGCGTGTACTCGATGCGATTGAGCTCGAGCATTCGCACCGCGGCGCCGACGATCGGACCATTGCCGTCCTTGACCGTGCCCGTGACCGACTGCGCGGTCGCCGCGCCCGCCCAGAGCGCCACCAGCGCGAGACCGAGGGCAGCGAGAGAAGGCAGCCGTCGAATTCCAACCATGATGGATCCTCCTGCGATGAGACCGATGGTGGCGGACGGGCACGCACCGGGGAAGGCGCGCTGCTCGTGGGTCCGCACGGATTCGGTGATTCGCTCCGCGTGATGACGCGTGATGCGAAGTCACCGTCGATCACATGCGCAGCGGGAATCCCATGGCGGGGCTGCCTGGCGTGTGGGCATCGCGCGGCGCCGGCGCTGAAGGGGCGGATCGAAGCGTGACGCGGGCGGTGAGAGGCGGCGGGGTGAGCGCGAGGCGGGGACCTTCCTCGCTCGCGGTGATCGCGTGCGGTGCGCCGAGACTCGGCTCGCGCGTGCCGGTCCACCCGGGGCCGACCACGCCGTGGCCGTCGAAGCCGCTCCACCAGCCCCCCTCGCTCACCAGCGCGCGGGAGAGGGGACGGGTCGGGTCGCATTCGATGACGAACGGCTCGCTCGGCGCCGATTCGATCTCGCGCTCATCGATCCTGACGCGCAGACGCACTCGCGCCCCGGCGCTGGCGAGATTGGGGACGCGCCAGAGATAGCGGGTGCTCGATCCGGGCAACTCGGGCGAGACACGAAGCCGCCATGTCCGACCGCCGTCCAGGGACAGGAGCAACTCGAGCTCCTCGGCCCGGCCCATCGCGTCCCAGCGCAGCTCGATCTGGTCCCCGGCGTGCACCGGTCCGTCGATCACCAGACGCGGCTCGGATGGCAGGGGGGGCGCCGGTGAGGTGGCGCCCGCCGGCGCCACCGCGGCGATCAGCGCGGCGCACGTCGCGGCGGTGGCGAGGAAGCCTGCGGGTCGGCGCATGGGGGAAGGAGATCCGGGTCGATCGGGCTCGAAGCGCGAGGGCGGGATGCTAGCAGAGCCCGCCCGGCGCCTGCGACGACGATCACGGGGGCGGGCATGGGAACCCGGGCGCGCCCGGGGTGGCGTGCCGCCACCACGGACAAACGGATCCGCCTCGATCGGGGCACCCATGCCCGCCCCGACACCACCTCCCGAGGGGCCGCCGGAAGCCGGTCAAGCCCTTGCCGGGACAGGCCGATATCTCAGGAGATCCCCCCCGCCGCGCCTCGAGGACCCTCCGTGCCCCACGATCCCAAGTTCTGGGAGCGCATGCTGCCCATGATCCGGTCAGCGGACCCAGACGAGCTGGCCCACCGGCTCCGGCACGTGCTCGGCGCCGACCCGTTCCGGCTCACCCCCCGCCACTGGCTCGCCGAGGTGTATCGATCGCGGAACCAGCTCGCGCGCGCGATCGGGGAATACGAGCGTCTGCTCCCGCTCGCGGTTGGTGCCGGCGATCTGTTCCGGGCGATCGCGGTGCAGAAGAGACTGGAGGAGCTCGATCCGCGGCCGGGCTCGGCGGAGCGCTACGCCGCCATCCACCGCTGGTTCCGTATGCTCGGGGTGACGCGTCTGGTGAACGCCCCCAGCACCAACGCCGCCGGGCTCTCGGCCCGGGCGCTGATCCGGCTGCCGCGCGAGGGGTTCATCCGCGCCGCGGCCGAGTCCGGTCTCGAGACCTATGGCCACACCTCTCGCCAGCTCGAGATCGAAGGCGCGGAGCAGCACGTGGTGCTGTGGGGCGAGCTGGTCTGGGACGTCAAGCTCGCCGACGGCCGGCGCCGTCGTGAGCAGGCGGTGGTCGAAGGCGACCTGATGCGCATCGACCCGGAGTTCGCCGGTCCGGGCCTCATGCGGGTGCGACCCGACACGCCCGCCGAATGCCTGCGCTTCGGGACCAAGCTGCTCGCGGATCTCGTGGGGATGGATGCGTCGATCGTCAATCGCTCGACCATCGACTCCGGTGAGATCGTGCGCGAAGAGCGCTCCTTGCTGCTCAGCAAGCCTGCCAAGCGGGAGGACCTCGATCATCAGGTCCAGCCTCCGGCGTCGGGAGCGCCCGACGGCCCGCGGCGGCTCGAGCTCGGTGGTTCGAGCCCGCCCCCGGTGCCGAAGACGGGCGACATCGAGAGCTGGATCGGATACCAGATGTTGACGCTCGACTCCAAGCCGCTCGATCTGAGCGTGGCCGGCACCGGGTCGATCACCGAGGGATTGCGGATGTTCGACCTCGACACCCTCCCGCAGGTCTCGTCGTCGGCCGCGGAGTCCGACGAGCTCACCCTCGAGGATCTCGACCGCGCGAGCGTGCCACCGGTCGATTCCACCGACGTGCCGATCCTGGATCTCGATGGGGCCCGACCCTCGCCGGGGCGCGGTCTCCCGGCCGGGCCGCCGAGCGGACCACGCGAGCTGGGGGACGGCCGCGTGCCGCCCGGACAGGACCCGTTCCTCGAGCCCGCCGCCGCGCCCGGCCCCGACGAGCCCGCACCGACCGAGCCCACCCCGACCGCCGGTACGCCGGCCGAGCGCCGCAGCGAGCCGCGCATCGCGCTGGAGGTCGGTGGCCGGGTGCGTTTGATGGGGCTCGCCGGCGGACCGCACGCCGCCATGGAATGCCGTGTGTTCGACCTCTCTCAGGGCGGTGTGGGGGTGGTGTTCCCACGCGAGGACATCCACAGCGTGATCGCGATCCTCGAGGGCGAGATCCTCAACGTCGAGCTGGACGTCCCGGGCAGCGAGCCGCTCAAGGTGGCGGCACGGATGCGGTGGGTGGACCCCGGCAAGTCCGGGATGGTGCTCGCCGGGCTGCAGTTCGTGCTCCTGGCGCCCACCGACCGCGACGTCGTGACCCGCATCGTCGGCCAGTCGGCCCGCTCGCCGCGCTGATCGAGCCTCACTCGACGGCGCCCACGCCAGCGCGTACCCTCGCCGCCCGCGACGACACGTGCCCCGCCCCGGCGGCGACCGGCGTGCGCGCCGCGTCCCGATGAGCGAAACCACCCGACTTCCGAGCCCCGCCGAGCGCGCGCGCACCTACGGATCGTTCGTGCGCTTCGAGCACACGTTGTTCTCGCTGCCGCTCATCCTGGCGGGTGTGTTCAGTGCCCGCGGTCCGGCGCTGTCGTGGCAGCGCTGGGTGCTGATCGCGTTCGCCGCGGTCGGCGCCCGCACCGCGGCGCTGGCGCTCAACCGGATCATCGACCGGCGTCTCGACGCGCTCAATCCCCGCACCCGCGGTCGCGAGCTGCCCGCCGGACGCATGCGCTTCGCCGAGGCGTGGGGGCTGCTCGTCGTGAGCGCCGCGTTGTACGTCCTCTGTTGCGCCGCGCTGGGGCCGTGGTATCTGAAGATGGCCGTGGTGCCGCTGGCGGTGTTCTCGGTCTACCCGTATCTCAAGCGCTTCACGCCCCTCTGCCACTTCGGTGTCGGGGTGGCGCTCGGGTTGTCGCCGCTCGCCGGTTACGCGGCCGCACACCCCGATCTCGCCGAACCCTGGGCGGCGCTGTGGCTGGCCGGCTTCGCGGTCGCGTGGGTGAGCGGGTTCGACATCATCTACGCGACGCTGGACGAGGATTTCGACCGGCTGCACCGGGTGCGATCGATGGTCGCCTGGCTCGGCCGCCCGCGCGCGCTGCGTGTGTCGGCGGTGCTGCACGCGGTGGCGTTCGGCTGTCTGGTGGTGGTCGCATGGCTGATGGTGTCGCCTCGGGTGGGGGTGGCCTACTGGGCGCTCGCCGCGGTGATCGCGACGCTCACCGCGGCGGCGGTGCTGCTGTGGCTCGAGCAGCGCTGGGCGGAGCACGTGGACCTGGCGTTCTTCCGCGTCAACGTGTTCGTGGGGTTCGCGGTGCTGGCGCTGGTCCTGGCCGCCCGCGCGTAGGGTCTTGCCGGAGATGCCCGCTCTCTGCGACGCGCGGGGGTGACCATCCGCGGCGTCGGACGCTCGCCGCATCGCTGCGACCTGGTCTTGCCGGAGATGCCCGCTCTCTGCGACGCGCGGCGATGACCATCCGCGGCGTCGGACGCTCGCCGCATCGCTGCGACGTATCCCTGCGGATACAGTCTCGCTCGCGGCTTCGCGTCCTCCTTGCGGCTGGCCCCCGGCGCGCGTCGCTCGCCTCCGTCGCGCCTTGCGTTCGGGCGTTTCCGGCAAGACTTGGCTGGCCCCGGCGCGCGTCGCCTGCTTTCCTCAGCTCGGTCTTCGGGCCACGATCCCCTGCATGTGACTGTGGAGGAACCGTCGCCTGGAGAGCCCCGCGTTCAGGACCCGCGCCACCGGACCGGGCTCGAAGCGCCAGTCCCGGAAGCGAACCAGCATCTTCAGGGGATTGAGCTCGTGGTACACACCGTCCATGTGCGCGGTCGGCTGGTGCGTGAGGACCTCGAACCCGACTCCACGCACCGCGGCCAGGAACTGATCCCGGGTCAGGCGGTACTCGTAGAACGGCCCATAGGTGGGATGGACCGGATAGGGGGAGGCATCGAGACGATTCGGACGCAACGGGACCCGGCGACGGATCGCGCCTGGGAGATCGGCCAGCTCGTTGAACCAGAGCCGCCGCTTCCACTGGCGTACCTGGTTGTGGAGCGGCACCGTGATGATGGCGACGCCACCCGGCTTCAGCACCCGGAAATGCTCGCGAAGCGCGGCATCCGGACCTTCGGTCCAGTGCTCGACGAGCCCCAGTGACAGGACCGCATCGAAGCTGCCCGTGGCGAAGGGCGTGCCGGCGGCGTCGCCGGCGACGAGTGGGAGATCGGGCCACACCCCGCGAACGGTGCTCAGGGTCTCGGGCAGCCGCTCGATGCCGACGGTTCGGTGTCCACGGTCGGTGAGATATCGGACGTAACGACCGAGCCCGCAACCACACTCGAGAATGGTCGACGACGGCGGGAAGTACCGGTGGATGAGCGGCGCGACTTCATCCACGTCGCAGGTCGCGAGAAGCGCTTGGATCTCGCCCGCACGCCAGGTGAAGATCGTGCTCATGCTCGGTGCGCGCGTCGAACGTACTGGCGGCGACACCCGATCGTGGCCGGCACCGACCGCCGCTGGTCAGCGAAAGCCGTGGCTCGGGCGCGCGCGCGGATCAGGTGACCGGTCTCACCGGCGGCTCATCGCCTCGGGTCGAGATGCCGAACGGCATGTAGCCGGGGCACACCGCGACGATCGCGGTCAGGATCGGGATGACGCCCAGGTATCCCCACCACGCGTGCTGGCGGTATCCGAGGAACATGATGACCAGTCCGAGAGCCACACGCACGCCACGGTCGATCGTTCCCATGTTCTTCTTCATCGGTGCCTCCTCAACTCCCCGGCGGCCGGGGAAGTGCGGGCGGACGGCGTTCGGCCGGGACACCCGCGGCGACGTCCGATCGCGGGTCCGACACCCGCGCCCGGACGTGCTCACCACGGTGATACTAGCTCCGTGACACACGGCCGACCTAGCAGCCCACCGCCGCCCATCGGGATCGGCCCCCGGGCGGGGTGGCCTCCGGCCCGCCCTCCGAGCCACGCGCGGCTCGATGACCTCCTCCGCCGGCCGGAGGGCCCGCCATCGGCGCCCCACACGGGGCCGCGCTGGCGGCATCCGGGGGATTTGGGGCATGCTCGCGCGCATGGCCCGCTATCTCATCGGGATGACCGGCGCCTCGGGGATCGCGTTCGGGGTGGACTTCGTCCGGCGTTGTCCCGGGGAGAAGTACCTGGTGATGTCGGACTGGGCGCGTCAGGTGCTGCAGTCCGAGACCGGGCTCAAGCCCAGCGATCTCGACGCCCACGTCCGCAAGACTTTTCGCGACGACGACCTGGCCGCGCCGTTCTCGTCGGGCAGCAACCGCTTCGACGCGTTCGTGATCATCCCCTGCAGCGTCAGCACCCTGGCCAAGATCGCGGCCGGTATCGCCGACACGCTGGTGACACGCGCCGCGGCGGTGGCCATGAAGGAACGCATGCGCATGGTGGTCTGCGTCCGCGAGACACCGCTGTCGAGCATCGCGCTCGAGGCGTGTCTCAAGCTGTCGCGCGAGGGCGTCGCGATCATGCCGGTGTCGCCGCCGTGGTACGGGCAGCCGCGGACACTCGACGACCTGGTCGCCGGGTTCAGCGGCAAGGTGCTGGCGCTGCTCGGCGAGGACGCCGGCCCAGGCTGGCGCGCGGACGAACTGGAGTGACGGCTCGCGCCACGACCGGTCCCCGCCGCGCGACCCGCCGCGCGAGCGTCGTCGAAACCCGCGGGCTCACCCATGTCGCGCTCGCGGTGCGCGACCCGGAGCGGTCGCTGCGCTTCTACCGGCGTCTGTTCGGGGTCGTGCCGGTCTACCGAAGACGCGAATTCGTGCAGGCCCAGACACCCGGGAGCTGGGACGTCATCGTGTTCGAGCGCGATCCGCGTCGTGCGGGTCGGGCCGGGGGCATTCGACACATCGGATTCCGCCTCGCCCGCGCCGGCGATCTGCAGACCGCGGCGCGAGCGGTGCGAAGCGCCGGAGGCAAGGTCCTCGAGCGCGGCGAGTTCGTGGCCGGGGAACCGTACCTGTCTTGTCAGGACCCGGACGGCTACACGGTCGAGATCTGGTACGAGCGCCCGACCCCGGTGGATCCCGCCGCGCGGCGCGCCGCACGCCGGCCGGTCCGCGGACACCCGTCGTGAACGGCTCGAATTCGGTGGCGCCGTCGTGACCGGCTACCGCACCCTTCAGAACTTCCTCGCGGTACTCGAGCGCCGCGGCGATCTCAAGCGGGTCACGCGCGAGGTCGACTGGGCCTACGAGGTCACCGAGATCGCATGCCGCGAGGCGAGGAACGAGGGTCCGGCGCTGCTGTTCGAGAAGGTGAAGGGGGCGCGCTTCCCGCTCGCCGTCAACGTGCTCGCGGCGCGCCGGCGGATCGAATGGGCGCTCGGTCGCACGCCGCGCTCGGTGGGTGCCGAGATCGAGGAGATCGTGCACGCGCTGCCGCCCGAGCGGCTCTCCGAGCTGTGGTCCCTGCGGGGGAGCGTCGGTCGGGTGCTGGCGACGCGGCCCCGGCGACTCGCGCGTGGCGACGTGCAGGCGCGGGATCTGGGCGCCGATCTCGATCCGCTGCCGATCCTCAAGCTGTGGCCAAAGGACGGCGGCCGGTTCATCACCTTCCCGCTGGTGTTCACACAGGATCCCGACACCGGGCGCCGCAACCTCGGCATCTACCGCATGCACGTCTACGACCGGGATCGCACCGGCATGCACTGGCAGATCGGCAAGGGCGGCGGATTTCATTTCCACAACGCCGAGAAGCGCGGGCAGCCCTTCCCGGTCTCGGTGGCGGTGGGCGCCGATCCCGCGACACTGCTGGCCGCGGTCGCGCCGCTGCCCGAGGGCATCGACGAGCTGGCCTTCGCGGGCTTCCTTCGCGGAGCGCCGACCCGGCTCTGCCGCGCGCGCACCCAGGACACCTGGGTGCCGGCCGACGCCGAGTTCGTGATCGAGGGGCTGGTGCCGGCCGGCGAGCGTCACACCGAGGGCCCGTTCGGCGATCATTTCGGCCACTACTCGCACGCGGCGCCGTTCCCGGTGTTCCACGTGAGGACGATCACCCATCGCCGCGATGCCGTATTCCAGGCGAGTGTCGTCGGCAAGCCGCCCCAGGAGGACCTGTGGATGGGTGAGGCGGTGCAGGAGATGTTCACCGGACTCCTGAAGGTGATCCATCCCGAGATCGTCGACCTCTGGGCGTACTTCGAGGCCGGTTTCCACAACCTTCTGGTGGTCGCGGTCGAGAACCGCTTCGCGAAGGAGGCGAGGAAGACCGCGCTGGGACTCATGGGCACCGGTCAGCTCTCGCTCACCAAGTGCATCGTGCTGGTGGACGGCGATGTCGACCCGCGTGACCGGCGCAGGGTGTTCGAGGCGCTGTCGCGCCATTTCGATCCGGCCGAGGACTTCATGCTGATCCCCGGCGTGCCGCTGGACACGCTCGACTTCACCAGCACGACCATGAATCTCGGCAGCAAGATGGTGCTCGATGCGCAGTCGCATTCGCGGATCGCGGGCAGCGCCGGCACCTCCGGCCCGTCGGGCGCGACGATCGGCGCCGGGCCGCCCGGGTCGTCACCGGCGACGGTGACCGATCCACGCGGCTTCGACGACGACGTGCTCGCCCACCGGTTCGCGTGGGGAGGGGTGCTGGTGGTGCAGGTGCGTGACGAGGGCCGCGCGGTGGTGGAGCGTCTGATCCGCCGGCCCGAATACGAGCAGGTGAAGCTGGTGGTGGCGGTGTCGCGCGACGTGCCGCTCGAGGACGACACCATGCTCTTGTGGGGCATCTTCACCCGCTTCGACTGCGCGCGTGACGTGATCCCGGCGCGCACCGAGACGCGTGGCGCGTGGCTCACCTGTCGTGGTCCGCTCGGCATCGACGCGAGCTGGAAGACCGGCTACCCGGAACCGGTCGCGAGCCCGCCCGAGGTGATCGCGGCGGTCGACGGCTGGTGGGGGCGCTGAAGGGCCACGACCGCCCCCCCCGTGATCCCGGCGCGTGTGTCCGCCGCTCCGAACAGCACCACGGCCCGGGGCTCTCGCCCCGGGCCGCGATGTTGTCGCGTCAGCGCGCGGTCGAACGATCAGTGCAGATGGATCGCCCGCCGCGTGAACGTCTGCCCGTCGGCCCTGAGCACCACCACGTAGATTCCCGCCGGCAGCGAACGGCCCGCCGCGTCGCGGAAGTCCCAGTGCATGCTCTGCGGACCGGCCGGCATCCGACGCTGGATGAGCGTGTTCACCTCACGCCCGGTGACGTCGTAGACGACCAGCGACACATCGGTCTCCCGTGGCAGTCCGAAGCGGATCTCGCCCGCCCCGCGCGACGGGTTGGGCACGATCGGCGCGAACTCCAGCGTCTTCGGAACGCTGGCCGCCACGTCGACGTTCGAGGGCCGAATCACCACCGGGTAGTCCTCGGTCTCGCCCCTCGAGAACGATTGGTTCGGCATGCCGAAGGTGCCGTTCCACGGGAAGTCCGGTGCCGCTGGCTGCTCCGAGAGGGTGATGCGCATCCACCCCTGCCCCGGTTGCGGCCCGACCCGGAAGTTGGGTGTCACCAGATTGTTGCACCCCGGTGTGAGTGAGACCACCTGGTTCATCACCGCCCACTCCGGTGCGCATTGGAAGTTCGGCCCGCCGACCACGCCGCATCCGAGGATGTCGTTCCAGTCGCCGTCCTGGTTCCAGTCGACCAGCACGTTGAGGTAGGCGCTCACGACGGTGATCGCGGGATCGGTCACACACAGGTACGCGTTGTACGGAACGGCGCCGAGCGAGCAGGCGCGGAAGCTCACGAAGCTCGCCACACCGGCGTCGAGATCGCCGTAGCACTCGTCCTGTCCGAACACCAGACCCCATGCGGACTGATCGCAATCGGTGGGCACCGCGGGGTTGCAGGTGGTCGGTCCGGTGAACGGACTGCCGCTCACCAGCGACACCTTGCCGTTGGGTTCGCTGTCGATCCCCAGCGTCGGGTCGGCCGCCGTGCCACAACCGAGCCAGTAGTGGATCGGATCGGTGGCTGAGGCGGCGTGCATCACGAACCCGGTCGGTCCCGGCGGCGGTCCGACCGGGGTACCGCACATGATCTCCATGGTCCCGGGAGAGCCCGGCGTGGTGCAGGTCGGGAAGTGGCCGATGACCCCGTTCGAATACGCGATCAGGTCCTCGGGCGCGTCGCCGAAGTCGGTGTAGGCGATCGCACACGGGTTCCCCTGGCGAATCGTGACCGGGTAGTCCTCGGTCTCGCCACCGTGCACCACACCACCCGGCATGCCGGCGCTACCATTCCACGGGAAGTCGTCGGGCACGGGCTGGGCGCTGATGCTGATCCGCATCCATCCGTGACCGGGTCTCGGACCGGCCGTGAAGATCGGTGACGTGTGATTGGTGCATCCCGGGAGGACCGGGATGATGATGTTCTTCACCGCCCACTCGTAGGCGCACTGCTGGCCCGCGGCACCCGGACAGGCGAAGTCGTCGTTCCAGTCGCCGTCCTCGTTCCAGTCCACTAAGACGTTGAGGTACGCCTCGACGGCCGTCGCGCCACAGCTGTACGTGTTGAAGTTCACACTCGACGGCGTGCACGCCACGAAGCTGACTTCCGACGCGATGCCGGCGTCGTCGTCGCCGTAGCACTCGTCCTGGCCGAAGTGCATGGCTCCCGCCCACGCGCTCTGGATGCAGTCCACGGCGATGGTGTTGTCGCAGGCGCTCATCCCCGCGCCCGGCGGGATCACGCTCACCTTGCCGTTGTTCTCGCTGTCTACGCCACCCGGCGGTCCCGAGGCGGGGCCACAACCGAGCCAGAACTTGTTCTGGTCGGTGGCCAGCGCCACGTGCTCCACGTAGCCGGCGGGTCCCGGCGGTATGCTGCGCGGAGCGCCACAGGTCGGATCGATGTCGAAGGTGCCCACGCCACCCGGCGCGAGACAGGTCGGGAAGTTGCCGATCACGCCCGATGGATAGGCCTGGATGCCTTCGGGTGCGTCGCCGAAGTCGGTGTAGCCGAGACACGGATCCTTCGGCTGGCGGATCGACACCGGATAATCCTCGGTCTCGCCGTGGTGCAGGATCTGGCCGGGCATGCCCGCCGAGCCGTTCCACGGGAAGTCGTCGGTGACCGGCTCGTCGCTGATGGTGATGCGCATCCACGCCGGTCCCTCGGTCGCGCCGGGAACGATGATCGGCGAGCGCTGAGTGGCGCAGCCGGGCGGGATCTGGATCAGGATGTTCTTGACCGCCCACTCGTAGACACAGTTCCCGGGGCATCCCTGGGAGTTGTCGTTCCAGTCGCCGTCGTGATTCCAGTCGACGAGGATGTTGAGATAGGCCTCGCGGGTGAAGGTGGCGCAGCTGTAGGTGCGGAACGGAATGCTGCGACCCCTGCACGGAATGAAGACCACCGAATCGGCTAGACCGGCGTCGTCGTCGCCATAGCACTCGTCCTGGCCGAACTTCATCCCGAACGCGTTCTCGAAGCAGTCCACCGCGAGCGTGGTGGTGCAGAACGAGAACGGGCTGCCGTCCGAGTTCACCTTGGCGTCGGCTTCCGAATCGATGCCCATCGGTCCCAGTGCCGGGCTGCCACACCCGAGCCAATAGCCGTCACCGGCGGGATTCACGTTGATGACGAACCCGGTCGGGCCGGGCGGGGTGCTGAGCGGAGGCGTGCACGCGATGTCGAAGGTGCCGGGGGCCGTGGGCGCGAGACAGGTCGGGAAATGACCGATCACGCCCGGATAGGCGAGCGATCCTTCCGGCGCGTCACCCATGTCGTGGGTGTTGCGCCCGCAATCGTTCGGTCCATCGACGTCGTGCGCGAACAACGGCGCGGAGGTCGTCGTCAGCGCCAGCAGCGCCACGACGGTGATGCAGCGTGGAAGCCATTTCATTTGGACCTCCCGATCGCGTCGGCGATACGGAGGGGGGACAGGGCACGGCAGGGGGGTTCGAGCGGCACGAGGCCGTCGCATGAAGGCGGCTAGGGGTGCGC
>JBIOKD010000039.1:0-15784 GCA_044451485.1 Candidatus Eiseniibacteriota bacterium
CAGGGGTTCGTCGTGCCGAAGGGGGTGCGTCACCGCACCCGCGCACCGGAACGCACCGTGATGCTGATGGTCGAGGGGGCGGGAATCGTTCCCACCGGCGACCCGGCCCCATGAGCGCCGCGGGCGGCGCGCCCGTGACGACGGCGGCTCCGGCCCCGGCGTTGATGGTGGCGGTGGTGTTCCGCCGATGGCTCACACACGGCGTCGACCTGGACCCCGCCCCGGTGGTCCGGGTCCGCGCGTGACGACCTCGGACGGGGTCAGGACCCGCGTCGGGAACGCACCGCGCTGAGCGTGTACCCGATGAGACCGGCGAAGCCGAACGCCGAGGCGGTCGTGAGACACGTGGCGGGGGAGACCTGCCACAGCACCGCGCCCAGACCCGCCGCCAGCGCCGCGAACGAGTCGCGGACGCAGTAGTACCAGCCGAAGTGGGTGGCACGGGAGTCCACCGGGCACAGGTCGAGGATCAGGCTCTTGCGTGTGGGCTCGCCGATCTCCTTGAGACCGCGGAGCAGGAACGCCAACGCCAGCGTCGCCATCGAGTGGCTGGTCAGCAGCACCAGCGGGAACAGCGCGAAGAACACAAAGGTCACCGCCACCGTGGCCGGCTTGCCGATCCGGTCCGACAGCCATGCGCCGGGCGCGTAGGCCAGCATCGCCACCGTCATCTCGAGCGCGGTGAGCCCGCCGAATCGCAACGCGTCGATCGGATGCGGCATGACCCGCAGACACCACAGGACCACGAACGCATAGGGGATCTGTTCGCAGAAGCGGATCAGGGTGTCGGCCACGAACAGGGTCCGGAGCGGCGGGCTCATGGCGCGCAGCGCGTGCCACGGATCGAACGGCACCCGCTCGGGTCCGGTCCCGGGGACGGTGGCGGCGGTGGGGCGGATCAGGATCTGTTGGGCGACGAGGGTGACCACGCCGAGCGCCGCCGCCAGCGCGAACGCGCGACGCAGCCCGGGACCCTCGCCGAAGACCGCAACCAGGAGACCGGCGATCAACGGACCGAGCGCCATCGGTACCCGTCGGACGAACGAGTGCACCGACACGCCCCACGCGCTGTTGCGGACCGGGATCGCGCGAGTGACGAGCACCAGCGCGGCGGGTAGCGAGACCGCGCTCCACGAGAGTCCCGCCAGGGCACCGATCACCGCCAGCCACCAGCTTCGCGATATCGCCAGCAGCACGAACCCGGCGGTGGCCGACGCGGCGAACCACTGCAGGGCGCGCTTCGATCCGATGCGGTCGGCGAGGAATCCGCCCGGCAGCGCCGCCATGGCGCCGACCAGGTTGCTGGCCGCCTGGTAGAGCCCGACCGCCAGGGTGCCACCCCCGAGGTCGACCAGGAAGAGTGGTGTGAACCGTTCGCCGAGCCGCTCCCCCAGACCGAGAAGCAGCGTGCCGGAGAGCAGACCGGCGGCGTCGCGGGGCAATGGGCGCGGTCCGGTTTCGGGTCGTCCTGCGTCCACCACGCCCGTCGCGCCCATCGCCCGTCTCCTCACGTATAACAACCGAATCAACGATATTGACACGTTGATACGGGACGTATACCAATACCTCGTGCGACCGGCAAGCGTGACTTCGACCCCGGACCCGAAACGTCCCCGACCGTGGGTCCTCCTGTTCCATCACCTGCCCGCCAAGCCCGACTACCTGAGGGTGCGAATCGGGCGCGAGCTGCGCGCCCTCGGGGCCCTGGCAATCAAGAACAGCGTGTACGTCGTCGCCGACACACCGGCGCTGCGGGAGGGGCTGTTGCGCATCGCCCATGGCATCCTCGAGTGCGGTGGCGAGGCGGTGGTGTCCGAGTGCGGTTTCCTGGCCGGGCTCCCCGACGCGGTGCTCGCCGACCGCTTCCGCACGGCCCGTGACGCCGAGTACGCCGAGATCGGCGCCGCGGCCGCAAAGCTCACCGGCGCGCTCCGTGGCCGGCGCTCGGGTGCGGAGGTGCGCCGTCGCGTCGGACGCGCGTTCGAGCGTCTCCAGCGCCGCTTCGAAGAGGTGCGGCACCGCGACCCCCTCGGAGCCCCGGGTCGCGAGCGTTGCGCCGGCGACCTGTCGCTGGTCGAGGATCTCCTGCACGGCATCGAGGACCCCGGCCGCCCGCCCGCCACCGTCGAGCCACCGCGGGGCGCGGTCTGGGTGACCCGGTCCGGGGTGATGGTGGATCGGATCGCGTCGGCGTGGCTGATCCGCCGCGCCATCGATCCACGGGCGCGATTCAAGTTCGTCTCCGGTCACGGCTACCGCCCCTCGCCCGGCGAGCTGCGCTTCGACATGGCACGGGCCGAGTTCACCCACCAGGACGGCCGCTGCACGTTCGAGACCCTGCTTGAACGCTTCCGGCTCCACGATCCCGCGCTGCATCGGATCGGGGAGATCGTCCACGATCTCGATCTCGGCGAGGGCCGTCACCACCGCCCGGAGTCCAGTGGCGTCGGCCGCATGGTGTTCGGGATCGCGCTGCGCACCGCCGAGGACACCGAGCGTCTGCGTCAGGGCGCGACGGTGTTCGAGGGCCTCTACGAATCGTTCCGCAATCAGGAGCCGGCGCCGGCCACGCGCCCACGCGCCACGAGGGGGACACCATGAAATGGGTGACACGGGAGCACGTCCAGGTCGACCGGGTGGCGTGTCCATGGCTGATCCGGCGGTTCGTGGATCCCGACGCGGAGTTCCTGTTCGTCCCCGCCGACCAGGTGATGGCGGTCGCCGAGCGGACTGGGGCGACCCCGTATGACGTTCCGGGGGTGGATCTCGGACACCACGGGAAGGAGTGCTCGTTCGACGCGATCGTGACCCGACACGGACTCCGCTCCGACCCGGCCCTCGTGCTGCTGGCACGCATCGTCAATGGCGCGGACACCGACAACACGCTGTGGCACCAGGCCGAGTCGGCCGGGCTGAAGGCGATCGCGATGGGCTTCGGGCGGCTCGGCTTCGAGGACGACCATGCCCTGAACGCCGCCGAGTGGATCGTGTACGACGCGTTGTACGCCTACTGCCGGGAGATGGTCCGGCAGGGGAAGGAGACCGGGGCGTTCGTCTGAGACACGTGGTCCGGTGCGCGGCGCAGCGGACCACCCGCACCGACGCTCACGATCCGCGCACGGTGACCCGCACCGCGAGCTCGGCCGCCTTCTCGAACCGCAGTCGGACCACGATCGAACCGCCGGCGGCGAGTGGTCGCGTCAGGCCGACCAGCATGACGTGCCATCCTCCCGGCCGCAGCTCGATCGTGCGTCCGGCGGGCAGATCGATCCCGGTCACCGGCCGCATCTGCATCCGGCCCAGCGAATCCGTCACCACCTCGTGCAGCTCGGCCGCCGACGCCACCGACGGCGGCACGGCCACGCCGATCAGACGGTCGCCGTCCGCGCTGGCAAGCCTCATGTACGCGGCACCCACCGTGGACGCGGCTGGAGTCGCACGTGCCCACGCGTCGGTCACCGCGATCGCCGGCCGCCGTCCGCCACAACCGGTCGCGGGAAGCACGCCGACCAGCGTCACCAGCAGTGCCATCGCAATCCGTCTCGTCACTTGCGTCCCCCGGTCGCGCGCAGCAGGCTCCGGAGATCGCGGGCTATGGTTCCGGGCGCGGTGCCGAAGTCCCATTCGAGCAGCACGCGGCCGCCGTCGTCCACCACGTAGCTGAGCGGCGTGTGACTCACCTCCACGTGCCCGGCGAGATCCCGCTCCACCGAGGACGAGGCGTGGAACGCGCGCTCGGCACCCGCGAGCTGCTCCTGGTCCCGGGGTCGCAGCGCGTGGCCGTCGGGAACGAACGAGGTCAGGTAGGGGACCAGCACCTCGGGCAGGTCGCGGGCCGGATCGACGGTGATGAACGCCACCTCGACGCGATTCGCGTCGTCGCCGAGCTGTTGCAGCGCGGCGCGCAGGTCGCCGAGTGTGGTGGGACAGACGTCCGGACAGGAGGTGTACCCGAAGTACACCACCAGCAGCTGCCCGGAGCGGGCCCGGATCGCAAACGGCACCTCGGAGCGGCCCGGACGCACCTCGGGAAGGACCACGTCCCGCACCGGGGCCATGCCGTGTGGCACGTGGCCGCGCAGCGGGTCGCTCCCCCCGCCCGATCCGCATCCCGTCACGATGGGAATCAGCCCGATCGCGAGCGGCACGGCGAGGGTCACGCGTCGCGCGGATCGGGGAGACATGCCGGTCGTCGCTGTCGTGACTCGCGAGGGTCGCGGGTCCGGCTACATGCGCCGGCGGCGCCGGTCGGGAGTGTTCCGCACCGGTCGGCGGCCATGCGAAACCGTGGGTTGGCGGGGAACACCCACCGAGGGTCCGGACGCGGTCGCCCCGCGCGCGCGTGACCCGTGACCGTCGTGCCCGACGTGCCCGCCACCACGCCCCGGCCGCTCGCCCCGGCCGGCGCTCGCGTGCGACTTCTCGTCGGTGGCACGTGTGTAGTCGAAGTCGGGGATCTGCACCCGCGGGATGGACTGGCCGAGGAAGCGCTCGATGGCGGCGATGCCCTTCTTCTCCTCGGGGCTCATCAGGGTGAAGGCGTCGCCCACCGCCTGGACGCGGCCGGTGCGGCCGATCCGGTGCACGTAGTCCTCGGGCGTATGGGGGACGTCGTAGTTGATGACGTGCGAGATGCCGTCGACGTCGATGCCACGCGAGGCGATGTCGGTCGCGACCAGGATCTGGACCCGCCCGCGTTTCAGGTCTTCGAGCGCGCGTTCGCGCTGGCCCTGCGAACGGTCGCCGTGCAGTGCCGCCACCGGGTGCCCGCGGCGCTTGAGCTGGTGCATCAGCCGTTCGGCACCGTGCTTGGTGCGCGTGAACACGATCGCGCTCCCCACGTCGGAGCGCAGGATCACCTGGTCGAGGAGGTCGGTCTTGAGATGGCGCGGCACCGGATACACGGCCTGGGTGATGCCCGCGGCGGGACGCGACGGTGGCGCCAGATCGACACGCTTGGGGTTGCGGAGCGCCTCGTTCGCCACCTTGTTGAGATCGGGTGGCATGGTGGCCGAGAACATCATGGTCTGTCGCTTCGTGGGCAGCAGCCGCAGGATGCGTCGCAGATCGGGCGCGAATCCCATGTCCACCATCCGGTCGGCCTCGTCGAGCACCAGCACCTCGATGTCCTCGAAGGTCACGCTCTGACGGCCGTGTAGGTCGAGCAGCCGGCCGGGGGTCGCGACCAGGAGATCGACGCCCTCGTAGCGCAGCTTGCGCTCCTGGGGTCCGATCGGCACGCCGCCGTAGACCACGCCGACGCGCACGTCGGTGAACCGCGCGTACACGCGGGCGTTGGTCTCGACCTGGGCCGCGAGCTCTCGGGTCGGGACCAGGATGAGGGCCCGTGTGGCGGGTGTCCCGGTCATGAGCCGGGCGAGGATCGGCAGCACGAACGCGGCGGTCTTGCCCGTTCCGGTCTGGGCGGCCGCGACCAGGTCGTGGCCCTCGAGGATGATCGGAATGGCACGCTGCTGGATGGGCATGGGTTCCGTGTAGCCGGCGGCACGGACACCCTTGACGATGGGAGCGGGAAGACCGAGACGGGTGAAAGGCAATCGACCTCCGATGGGAGAGTGGGCGCCCCCTCGGAGCGGCGCGAGTCGCCGCGCATCCGGCGGGTGGGTTGCCATGGGGGCGACCGGATGCCACCGGACTATAGCGCGAATGAGTTCCGCGCGTCGGATCGGGCGGGACACTCGCCTCCCGAATGACCGGGCCCCGGCGGGGCTGCCCGCCCGGGCTCGTGCGTATCCGGCGTCCGCGCGGGAGGCACGCGCGGTGCCCCAAGCGCTACGTCCCGTACCTCACGCGCTTTTCCAATCGTGCCCAGCGGGCATCGGTTTCACTCTGGATGTGGCGGATCTGCTCGTCGGTGAGATGACGGAAGCGGCCCTGGCGCCGGATGTAGGGCTCCACGGGCATGGCCGGGTGCTCCATGCTGAAGCGCCAGTGCTGGCCGTTCTCCACCTCGATGAGCGGGAACACGCGGGTGTGCACCGCCATCCGCGCCAGCTCGATGGTCTCCTCGTCGGAGCTGCGCCATCCCGGTGGGCAGGGAGCCAGGATGTGCAGGAATCGCATGCCCTGGATGGCCTTCGCCTTCTGGACCTTGGCGACCAGGTCGGCGGGAAACGCCACCGATGCGGTCGCGGCGTAGGGAATCCCGTGCGCCGCGAGGATCGCGAGCATGTCCTTCTTCGGATGCGACTTGGGCGTGCCGGCCGGGGTCGTGGTGGTCCACGCGCCCCACGGCGTCGAGGACGAGCGCTGGATCCCGGTGTTCATGTACGCCTCGTTGTCGTAACACACGTAGAGGATGTTCTCGTTCCGCTCGGCGGCCCCCGACAGCGACTGAAGACCGATGTCGAAGGTCCCGCCGTCGCCGGCCCATGCCACCACGGTGGTTTCGGTGTCGCCCTGCATGTCGAGCGCGGCGCGGATCCCGGCCGCGGCGCTGGCGGCGGTCTCGAAGGCGGTGTGGAACAGCGGCACTCCGAGCGACGACTGCGGGTACGGTCCCGCCACGATGGTCCAGCAGCAGGCCGGCAGCGCCACCATCGTCTTGGGTCCGAGCGCCTTGAGCACCAGGCGCATCGCGATACTGCCGCCGCATCCGGGGCAGGCCAGATGACCGGAGGACATCAACTCGCCGTCCGGGATGAACTCCTTGACCGAGATCTGGCTCATGACTTCACCCCCACCCAGACGTCCTCACGCATGGCTTCCGCGGCCGGTCTGGCCGCCTGGCGCGTGCGCTCGATGCAATCGAGGATGGTCGCCGGCGTCACGTCGCGTCCGCCGAGACCGACGATGTAACCGCTCACTCGGGGCCGCTTCCCGGCCGGCAGGTCGTAGAGACCCGCCCTCAGCTCCTCGGCGAAGATGCCGCTGTGCCCGGGGGAGATGTTGCGATCCAGCACGGCGACATCCGGCACGCCCGCGAGCGCGGCACGCAGTTCGGCGCTCGGGAATGGCCGGAACATCTTGACCTTGACGAGTCCGACCTTGTGGCCGTCCTCGCGCAACTCGTTCACCACGTGCCGCGCGGTCGAGGTGATGGTGCCGGAGGTCACCAACACCAGGTCGGCGCCCTCGGTCCGGTAGCACTCGATCGGTCCGTAACGGCGGCCGAAACGCTCGCCGAACTCGGCCTCGATCGCCCGCAGCGCCTCGTGCGTCTCGTCCATGGCCTCCTGCTGGCGCAGACGCATCTCCATGTACACCGCGGGAGTGGTCAGCGCCCCGAACGCATGCGGCTCCCGGGTGTCGAGCTTGTAGCGCGCCTTCCGCGGCGGCAGGAACGCGTCCACCTCGGCTTGTTCGGGGATGTCCACCGGCTCCGAGGTGTGCGACAGGAAGAACGCGTCCAGCACGACCATCACCGGCAGGTCCACGGTCTCGGCGAGCTTGAAGGCCATGATCGTGGTATCCAGCACCTCCTGGTTGGTCTCGCAGTAGAATTGGATCCAGCCGGTGTCGCGCTGCGACAGGCTGTCGTTCTGGTCGGTCCACACCGTCCAGCCCGGCGCCATCGCGCGGTTGATGTCGGCCATCACCACGGGCAGGCGCCCGCCGCCCGCCCAGTGCAGCAGCTCGTGCATGAGCGCGAGCCCCTGCGACGAGGTGGCGGTGAAGGTCCGCGCGCCGGTCGCCGCCGCGCCGATACACGCGGCCATCGCCGAGTGCTCGGACTCCACCTTGATGAATCGTGCCGCCAGGTCTCCGCTCGCGCACATCTCGGCGAGTTCCTCCACCACCTGGGTCTGGGGCGTGATCGGATAGGCGGCGATGACCTGGGCCCTGGCGAGCTTGACGCCCCAGGACACCGCGTGGTTGCCAATGATGACCTTCTTCACAGGCCCTCCCGTGTCATGGTCATGGCGCCACGTGGACACTCCGCGACGCACAGACCGCAGCCCTTGCAGTGCTTGTACGAGAGCGAGAACCCGTGCCCGCTGGAGTGGCGTTTGATGGCTACGTCGGGGCAGTAGATCATGCACAGCTCGCACGCATTGCACACCCCGCAGTTGAAGCAGCGATTGGCCTCGGCCATCGCGTCCTCGCGGCTGAGACCGAGATCGGCCTCCTCGAACGGCGTCGCGTCCCCGGCGGGCTCGCGCCGGCGGTCGGGCAGGCTCGGGGCATGCGTGAAGTACGCCATGTTGAGCTCGTCGAAGCGCACCACGCGGTTGATCTCGTTGGCGCGCCGCACCGGATCGTCGCCGCGCCAGCGCGTGATGCTCATGCTCCCGGTGCCGCCGTAGCGCAGGGCCCCGGAGTTGAGCGACGGCACGTCCTCGCCGGCCTTCCGGCGGAGCCAGCGATCGATCCCGATCGCCGACCGCTTGCCCGAGCCGAGCGCGTGAGCGACGGTGCGTGGCTCGTGGGTGAGGTCGCCGCCCGCGAAGAAGCCCTCCCGGCTGGTCTGCCCGAATTCGTCCGTCCACACCACGTAGCCACGCCGATGCAGATCGGCGGGCAGGGCGTCGGAAGTCGCCTCCGGCCCCGGAGCGGTGATCAGCCGGTCGGCCGGCAGCACGAACGCGCTGCCTGGAACACTCGCGCCACGTGGCGCGCCGTCGGTCCCGCCGGCCGAATGCAGCCGCACGCACGCCACCCCGACCAGCCGTGGCTCGGGATGGGCCGCCTCGGCGCTGTCGAACATGCCCGCGATCGCCTCGAGTGCTGGCTCCTCGTCGGGGTGGGGTGCGGTCTGGATCCCCACCACGTGGACCAGGAACTCGAAGCGCACGCCCTCGTGAATCGCGTCCTCCACGCTGTTCGCCTCGACCCGCATCTGCTCGCGGGTGCCGCCGAACAGCACGGTCGCGGCGGCGCCGAGACGCACCGCGCTGCGGGCGCAGTCCAGCGCGCTGTCGCTGCCGCCCACCACCACCACACGCGCGCCGGGGCCGCCCGGGTCGCCGCTCTTCACCTGGTGCAGGAAGTCCTCCGCCGGGAGCACGTCGGGGTGATCGTGCCGCTGCCATTCGAAGGACTCGCGGGCTCTCGCGCCGGAGCCGAGGAACACCGCGTCGAATCGCTCCAGGTCCTTCCACGACAGATCAGCGCCCACGCGCACGCCGCAGCGGATGGTGACCCCTTCACCGCGGATCCGATCGATCTCGCGGACCAGCACGGCGCGTGGCAGCCGGTACTCCGGGATGCCGTAACGAAGCCAGCCCCCCGGCTCGGGGTCGGCCTCGAACACGGTGACCCGGTAGCCGAGACGCGCCAGGTGATAGGCGCAGGCGAGCCCGGCCGGTCCGGAGCCGACCACCGCCACCTGCTCCGCGCGGACACGGGCGGGAGCCGGCACGCGGACCGGGGTCTCGAGATCGCCGAGCATGCGCTCGACGGCGCGGATGTTGACGGCCTCGTCGAACTGCGCGCGGCTGCACGAGCCGTGACAGGGGTGATCACACACGCGGCCGCACACGCCGGGCAGCGGATTCTCGCGCAGCCACAGGTCACGCGCCGCGTCGAGCTGGTCCTCGCGCAACAGGTTCATCGCACCCTCGATGTCGATGCCCGCGGGGCATGCGGCGTTGCAGGGCGCGACCTTGTCCTGGTAGAGGGGCTGGATGTACTTCCACGATCCGGTGCGGTTGGCGAGTGTGGAGGCGCTGCTCACCGAGATGATCGGGACGCCGTGGGCGATATCGGCGTCGGCGCGCGGCTCAGGCATGCTCCACCTCCGGGTGCGGCAGGCGCACCAGCGAGCGCGCGGCCTCGCGCGCCGCTTCGATGTTGGGCTCGGACTTCGACGGGATCGCCTCGGCAATCGCCTCACAGATCGCGTCCAGACCCACCACACCCGAGTCGGCGGCGAAGGCGCCGAGGATCGCCGTGTTCACGATCGGCTGCGTCTTGGAACCGAGACCACAGCGGCGCGCGATCGAAGACGCGTCGACCAGCGTGACCCGGAAGCGCCGCGCCAGGTCCGCGTAGTCGTCGGGGGAGCGGTCCGAGTTGACGAGGATGCCGCCACCCGCGCGCAGGCCCTGGGTGACGTCGATCGCCTTGATCAGGGTCGGATCGAGGATGATGAGATCGTGCGGCTCGGTGATCTCGCACCGCAACAGGATGGGTCCGCTCGAGAATCGCACGAACGCGGTGACCGGAGCGCCACGCCGCTCGACTCCGAAGGCCGGGAAGGACTGCACCGAGCGGCCTTCGTGGAACAGGGCCGAGGCCAGGACCTTCGAAGCGATCACGGCGCCCTGACCACCCCGTCCGTGGATTCGCAATTCGCGCACCAGAACCCCGCGCGCGGCGCGTTCGGCCGCGATGTGTTCGGTCATGATCGCCTCCCGGCATACGCCGAGCCCACCCCCGCCTCGTCCGGCGTTGCAGGCGGCGGGGCAGGAGTGGCGCTCGCGGCGTCGGGATGGTGGGGGGCATCAGACGTGCCATCCGGTGGCGACCGGTGCGGGTGATCGTGCCCGGCGTCGAACACGCGGCGCCGCAAGCGATTGCCGGGCGGCTCCAAGACGGCGCCGGCACCGCCCCGGCGAAGACATGCAGGGCCTCTTCCGCCAGGCTGTCAGGCCCTCTGACCGCGTGGCACCAACACACCGCGATCGATGCCCCCGCCGCCGCATCCGCGCCGCGCCGCGACACCGCGCCGTCTCAGACCGAGGCTCCGTTCGAGAGGCCGCCGCAGCCGGGCTTGTAGATGATGCCACTGCTGCTGCGCCCGTCCATCTTGACCAGGAGCGGGTTGGTGAAGTGGAGATGACGCACGGGTCCGGCCTCGCTCACCGACGGCTGGGCGGCGAGCCAGTCCCAGTCGACGAATCCCTCACCGACGTCGGCGTTCACGGTGAAGAAGCCGATCTGGAACGAGTTCAGATTCTGGAAGAAGTGACTCCCCTGGGACGGTGTGACCCGCATGTCGCGGAACCCCGCCTCGACGATCACGCGCGCGCCCGAGATCTGCTCCCAGGTCACCGGCACGCCCAGCCAGGGATCGGTGGAGCCCCAACGACCGACCCCGACCAGGAGGTACGGGCGCTCCTCGGCGCTCAGCTCGGCGTTGAAGCGCGCCACGCCCTCGGCCGCGCCACGGCTCTGCGCGCGGTCGAAGCGGTGGAAGTCCACCACCACCAGATCGTGCAGATCGGTGAGCCGGCCGTTGCCCATCACCCGTGGACTCGAGCACACGAGGTCGGCGGGATCGGCGTCCTCGATCTCGATCGGCTCGCTCTCGCGTGACAGGACCAGCGGACGCATCTGCAGGAACCCCAGCTCGTGCGGTCGCGACCGGTCCCCCGACAGACGCACCGCGAACTCGATCTCGGCCTCGCGGTTCATGCCGCGATGGCCGATGTCGAGCAACAGGCTGAGCAGCTCGGCGAGCGGGAACACGCCGTGCTTGAGCACCGGGGCGAACGTCACCAGCCGGACGCCGGCACGCGACAACCCGTCGTACACCGCCTGGTTCTCGGGCGAATAGGTCGAACCGATCGCGAACAGCGTCCCGTCCCGCTCGGCGACGTCGAGCGCGAAGGTGCTCTCGCGGATCGCGCGTTCGGGGTCGCCATCCTCGTGCGGGGTCAGCTCCAGGGCCATGAATTCGCGCTGCGAGTTGCGCAGGATGTCGTCCACCGAGGAGAACTGCAGGATGTGACGGGGATCCCTCGGGCAGAAGGTGAGACACTTGCCGCCGTCGACCACCGATCGACCCAGCCCCAGCACCACCGCCGCCACGCCGTCCTCCGGTCGCAGCCCGGGCGCGGGATAGAAGTTGTGCGAGCGCGCCACCCCGGCGAAGTCGGGGTAATAGCGACTCCCGTGCGGGGAGCCCACCACCCGCTGCACCAGCACCGCCATCTTCTCCTCCTCGAGCCGGTACGGGGTGACCCGGAGATAGGCCTTGGCACGGGTGGAAAAGGTGGAAGCGTAGACGCGCTTGATGGCGTCGGCGAGCCGGGCCAGCCGCTCGGCGCGGGTGGGGTGGTTGTTGGGCAGCATGAAGGTCTCGTACACCCCGGTGAACGGCTGGTACTGCGAGTCCTCGAGCAGACTCGACGAGCGGACCGCGAGCGGCCAGTGCACGTCCTCGAGCATGGCGTCCAGGTCGGCGAGCACGTCGTCGGGGAGTGGCGCGGCCAGGAAGCGGGCGAGCAGATCGGCGTCGTCCTGGCTCGCGATGGCGGTCTCGAGCAGGTCGTTGTCGGCGAGGTAGCGGTCGAAGCAGTCGGTGGACAGGACCACCGCCGGGGGCACCGTGACCCGCACCCCCGGGAAGCGGGTATTGATGCGGTGGTAGTTGAGCAGATAGCGCACGAACGCCAGACCGCGCGCCTTGCCACCCAGGGATCCGCCCCCGATCCGGGCGAAGAACGACGCGGTGGCGTCGAAGGTGTGGCGGTCGAAGTCCGCCACCAGCGTCTCGTTCTGCTCGCGTCGGTATTCCGCGATCGACCGGATCAGATCGCGACGCACGTCCTCGAGGGTGGCGAACTCGGCGACCCGCCGCGGTCGCAGCTTGCGCGCCAATGCGAATTCGGTGCGGGCGGTGAACCAATTGGAGAAGTGGTTGCGCTCGCCGTGGAACCCGATGCTCGCCTCCGGCACCGTGCGCAGCAGGTCCTCCAGACCCTTGAGGTCGGTGGCGCGGGCCACCTCGGTCCCGTCGGGCAGCCGAAACACGAAGTCGCCGAACGCGAAGTGCTCGACCATGAAGCGACGCAGGTCGGTGAGCAGGGTCTCCGAGTACTTGCGCAGGAACGCGGCCCCCAGCACCGCCGCGCCGGCGGCGAATTGCGGGCGGCTGGACTGGAGCAGGATCGGCAGGTCGGGGATCGCCTCGCGCGCCCGTCGCACCAGCGCGAATCCGGCCTCGGGGGTGGGCACGCCGTCGCGCGGGAACTCGACGTCGGAGATCAAGCCGAGCAAGTACGGCCGGTAGACCTCGAACAGCTGCCATGCCTCCTCGAAGGTGCGGGCGAGCAGGATCTTCGGGCGGGCACGCATGCGCACCAGCTTGTGCGAGAGGTTGATGCCCTCGCTCAGCAGGCGCTCCGACTGGCTGATGAGCTCGGTGTAGATGACCGGCAGGAACGACGAGTAGTAGCGCACGTTGTCCTCGACCACGAGGATCACCGGCACTCCGACCGTGGCGGTGTCGTGCACCGCGTTGCGCGTGTCCTCCACCGACTTCACGATCGCCACCAGGATCCGCGCGTTGCCCTGCCACAGGAACACGCGCTCGACCTCGGAGAGGTCGTGGGTGGCCATGAACCGCTTGCACTCGACGTTGTCGAAGGCCAGCACCACCACCGGTACGTCGAGCCCCGCGCGCCGTACCGACCGGGCCAGCTCGCTCGCATCCATGTCGCCGGGATCGGGAGCGGTGATGATGAGGTTGAAGCGGCGCTCGGCGAGCGCCATGGTGACCGCCTCGCGGCCGCCGGCGACGTGGGTGAGACCCGGAGTCTGGTGGAGACTCAGCTCGAGGAACTCGCCGACGATCAGCTCGTTGAGACGCCCGTCCTCCTGCAGCGTGAACGAGTCGTAGAGACTCGACACCAGCAGGATGTCCTGAACCCGGTAGGGCATCAGGTTCTGGAACGCCTGGAACGGATTGCTCGCGTCGATCACCGGCGCTACATCACGGGTGGTCATCCGGTCCTCCCCGAAAACGGTACGCGGAGCGGAGGATATCCGCCCCGCGTCACCGGTACCACCCGTGGACGTCTAGACCAGACCCTGATCCAGCATCGAGTTCGCGACCTTCAGGAAGCCACCGATGTTGGCGCCGTTCACCAGGTTCCCCGGCGTGCCGTACTTCTCGGCGGTCTCGTAGCAGTTCTTGTGGATCGCGATCATGATCTTGTGCAGACGATCGTCCACCTCTTCACGCGTCCAGCTCAGACGCATGCTGTTCTGTGACATCTCGAGACCCGAGGTCGCCACACCGCCGGCATTGGCCGCCTTGGCCGGTCCGTACAGGATGCCCGCGTCGAGGAACACCTTGGTGGCCTCGAGCGTGCTCGGCATGTTGGCGCCTTCCGACACCACGGTGACACCGTTCTTGATGAGGTTGGCGGCGTCGCGGGCGTTGATCTCGTTCTGCGTCGCGCTCGGGAACGCGCAGTCGGCCTTGATGTCCCACAGCGGGTTGTGGTCCAGCTTGGGATCGATGGCCGTGTACTTCGCGCCCTTGAACTTGTCCGCGTACTCCTTGATGCGGCCGCGGCGGTTGTTCTTCAGCTCGAGCACGTAGGCGAGCTTCTCGCGGCTGATCCCTTCGGGGTCGACGATCATGCCGTTGGAGTCCGACAGAGTGATCGGCTTGGCGCCGAGATCGAGCAGCTTCTCGATCGTGTACTGCGACACGTTGCCGCTTCCGGACACCAGACAGGTCTTGCCCGACAGGTCCTGCCGCCGGGTCTTGAGCATCTCGGCCGCGAAGTACACACAGCCGTACCCGGTCGCCTCGGGACGGATCAGCGAGCCGCCCCAGTTGAGGCCCTTGCCGGTGAGCACGCCGGAGAACTCGTTGCGCAGACGCTTGTACTGACCGAACAGGAATCCGATCTCGCGGCCGCCCACGCCGATGTCACCGGCCGGGACGTCGGTGTCCGGACCGATGTGGCGCTCGAGCTCGGTCATGAAGCTCTGGCAGAAGCGCATCACCTCGTTGTCGCTCTTGCCCTTGGGATCGAAGTCCGAGCCGCCCTTGCCACCACCCATCGGCAGCGTGGTGAGCGAGTTCTTGAACACCTGCTCGAACGCCAGGAACTTGAGGATGCCGAGATTGACGGAGGGATGGAAGCGCAGCCCGCCCTTGTAGGGGCCGATGGCGCTGTTCATCTCGATGCGGAAGCCGCGATTGACCTGCACCTCGCCGCGATCGTCGAACCACGGCACCCGGAACATCAGCACGCGCTCCGGTTCGGAGACGCGTTCGAGGATGCGCGCCGCCCGGTATTCGGGATGCCGGTCGAGCATCAGGGTGAGGGATTCGAACACTTCCTGCACCGCCTGGTGGAACTCCGGCTCGGCGGGATTCTTGGCGCGGATCAGATCCATGACCGCGCGCACGTAGTCCTTCGACGTCATGGTTTTCGGAGAAGCCATGGTGGCCATATCGAGTCCAGTCATATCGCCGACTCCTTTCTGTTGGGTCGGGGAAGGGTCCCCCCGACTTACGCAACGAGCAGGCCAGTCGGGGCCATGAGAGGCCGGGTGGAACGACTCCGTTGACGTCACGCGAGCCGACTCCAGTGGGCGTCGCGAGACGCGCGCTCAATCGAACGTCCGACAACCATTTACGACGGAGGTCGCGAAGCCGCTCGAAGCGACCCGGCGAGCCACCACGACTGGGTTCCGTGCGATCCGCGTGGGAGTGACCCCGTCGCCGGGCGACATCCTGGCAGCCCCGCGCCGAACCTGTCAGCACTCCTCGCGGCAACGCGCCGTCCGTCTCGCGCTCCGCCGCGCGCCGGGAAGGTAACACGCGGGCGGCGCGTCCACCCGGCCGCCGCCCGCAATGCGTTCGCCGTGCGTCTTCACACGAAGCCTAGTGGGTGGGTGGCTGGCCCAGGATCCACCCGGGCAGGTCCGCTTCGGCGAACGCCGGGTCCCAACTGTTGTGATTGGCGTCCGGGTAGAGGGTCATCCGCACGAGGGTCGAGTCGAGCCCGAGCCGGGCCCGGTCGTCGCGGATCCCGGCGACGATCCGGCGCGTGTCGTTCGGATCCACCAGATCGTCACGCAATCCGTGAAACGCCCACACCGGCAGACGCGCCACCCGCGGCGACACGGTACG
>JBIOKD010000040.1:0-15756 GCA_044451485.1 Candidatus Eiseniibacteriota bacterium
CGATCGATCTGCTCGGGGGCGACCAGCGCCGGATGCGGGCCGTTGCCACGCGCGCTGTTCATCGGCATCCCGTCCATGAGCACCAGCACCCGCTGTCCACCGAGTCCGCGCAGCGACGGACGTTGCTCCCACGGGCTGTCCTTGGACTCGTCGGAGCCCGGGATCTCCGCCAGCACGTCGCCGATCACGGTGGGTGCGGACTCGCGGATCGCGGTCCGGCCGACGAACGACAGCGCCTGTGGCGATTCGTAGTAGGCGCGCGGATAGCGCGAGCCGGTGACCAGCGTCTGCTTGAGGAACATCACCGGCTTGGTGGTGTCCGCGAACGCGGAGGTCTTGGCCGGCTTGGGATCCGCGGCGCGCGCGACACCGGCGCACGTCAGCATCACGGCGAGCGTCATCACGAAAGCCATGACGCGGTGGACGCCGGCGGTGAGCCGGCCGTTGCCGATGGGGAGCGGCATCATGTCGTCTCCTGGATCGTGTCCTGGCCGATCGATCGGCCGTGCGGGACCGGAACTGGCGGCCGGCCCCGATGTCCCAACACCTGGTGATCGGCGCGTCGTGTCCGCGGGATCACGGTGGTCATAGAACAAACCTGTGTCGGCGGCGCGCAGCGCGTCAAGTCTCGAGCCCCGAACGCGGTGGTTTCGCCGTCGCCGGTACGGAAGCACACGTACGTAATTCCCGCAGCGAAGCGGCGCGCGGCGTCTCCGGTCGCGCCACGGGCCGACGGGTCTTGCCGCGCCCCGATGACGCCCTTTAGAGTCCGCCACCATGCACGTGCCCGCGTTCAGTGTGTTCTCCGCGGTGAGCGAGCTGTTCGTCACCGCCGGGGTGATCTACGTCGTGCGTCGCAATTGGACGCGGCGTCCGTTTCCGCTCGCCGTGTTCCTGGTCGTCGCGTTGTTCGAGGCGCTGGTCAACGTCATGTACATGGCGAACCGCGCGGCACAGGCCTCCACCCCCGGCGCCGTGCACCTCTCGGGTGGCATGAAGCTGGCCTTCGCGCTGCACGGCATGCTGTCGCTGCTCGCCTACCTGGTGTTTGTGGTGCTGGCGGTGTTCGCCTACCAGGACCAGCGACGCGGCCGCTTCTTCTTCCGCGAGCATCCGGTGGTGACCTGGACGTTCGCGGTGGTGTGGGCGGTCAGCATCCTGTCGGGCGAGACGCTGTTCGTGACCCGTTACCTGCTGTGAGCGCGGGGTCCGCGCCGATGGCGGCGGAGATCCGGGGCGCCGCGGGCCGGCCACGCTCGGCACGGCTGCGCGCCCCGCTGCTGATCACGCTGTGGATCGCGCTGGGGTTCGAGGCCGCCGGCGGTCTGGTGATCTTCTGCGCGCGTCTGCTGTCGGGATCGAGCCCGGGCGTGACGCTGCACGTCGCGGTCGGTCTCGTGCTCACGCTGCTCTACGCCGCCTACCAGTGGAGCCACTGGCGACGCGTGGCGCCGCTGCGTGCGCGGCTCGACTACGCGCTCGGCTTGATCGCGTCGTCGAGTCTGGCGATCACCCAGGCCAGCGGTCTGGCGCTCGGCTGGATCTGGTGGCGATCCCCCGCGGCGCCGGTCTATCCCGCGTCGCTGTCGGCGCTCCACAACATCATGAGCATGCTGGTGCTCACGTTCGTGCTGGCGCACCTGGGTGCGGTGCTGACGCGCGATTCGCGGCGGTAGCGGTCGGGCGGGCTCACAGCCACCCGCACGTCGCGGCCCGACTCAGGCTCCGAGCCAGCGCGCGAGCCAGCCGAACACCTCGCGGTGCCAGAGCAGCGAGTTGCGCGGCTTGAGCACCCAGTGGTTCTCGTCGGGGAAGATCACCAGCCGCGCCGGGACACCCTTCGCCTTGAGCACGCCGTAGCACTCGAGACCCTGTGTCACCGGGACGCGGAAGTCGCGCTCGCCGTGAAGCACCAGCATCGGGGTGCGGAACCCGTCCGCGAAGCGCGCCGGATTCCAGCGGTCGATCGCGTCGAGACCGTCCCACGGCTCGCCGCCGTAGCTCGCCGAGCGGCCCTGGCTCACGTCGCTGGCGTACTGCGACAGCGTGTCGTACACACCCGCGTGATTCACGATGCACCGATAACGATCGGTGTGCCCAGCGATCCACGCCGCCATGTAGCCCCCGTACGAGCCACCCGCCGCCGCCATGCGCCCGGAGTCCACCCAGCCGGCGGCGATCAGCACGTCGGTGGCGCGCATGATGTCGTCGAACGGGCGGTCCCCGTGCGCGCCCTGGATGCGCTTGGCGAAGTCCTGCCCCCACGAGGTCGAGCCCTGGAAGTTGACCAGCGCCGCCACGTAGCCGGGGGCCGCGAACACCTGGCCGTTCCAGCGGAAGTGGAACGCGTCGGCGCTGATCGCGTGCGGGCCACCGTGGACCACCTGGACCAGTGGGAAGCGCCGCCCGGTCTCGTACCCGGGTGGCAGCACCACGAACATCTGTACCGGCTCGCCGCAGGCGCCCTCGAACACGATCTCGCGCACCTCGCCGGTGGCCACCCGTGACATCACCGGCTCGGTGAAGTGGGTCAGCCGCGCGGGCGCCGAGCCGGTGGCGGCGCCGAGGAGGTGCACCTCGGGCGGATCGGAGAGCGTCTGCAGCGTGAACGCCACCCGGCCGTCGGCGAGCGGCGCCACGCCGCCGACCGTGCCACGCTCGGTCACCGGGTGTGGATGACCGGTGCCGGAGAAGCGGTAGAGCCGCGTGCGTCCGGTGTCCTCGGCCTCGATCCACAATCGGCCGTCGGCTCCGAACTCCCAGTGGATCGGCGAGCGGTCCCAGCTCCCGAGCCATTCCTCGTGCGTGCCGCTGCCACGCTCGTAACGCATCAGCCGCACGCGATCGGCGTAGAACATCGGATCGTGAGTCATGCCGTAGACCAGCGCGCGCCCATCCGGCGTGTAACGCGGTCGCAGGTCGTCGGCCGGGTGATCGGGCGTGAGACAGCGCACCTCGCCGCCGCCGGCGATCGGCGCCACGAAGATCGCCGAGCGCAGCAGATCGGGTTTGGTCTGTTGCACGATGCCGGCGAACGCCACCTCGCGACCATCGGGCGCGATGTCGTACTGCCCGCTCGGGCCCATCCAGTCGAACCACGCGGTGGACTCCGGGGTCAGGTCGCGTGGCGCGCCACCCGCCGGATCGACCAGGAACAGATGCGGCACTTCGCCGGTGGTGAGCCACGTGTCCCAGAAGCGGAAGACGCGGTCCTCGGTGACGTGCGCCTTGACCGGGTCCTTCTCGCGACGCTCGAGCTCGGTCTTGGTCTCGGAGGATGTCAGGTGTCCGGACAGCAACGTGCCCACGCACACCAGCCCCGAGCCGTCGGGCAGCCAGCGGGGATCGAACGCGCCGAGCGGCAGATCGGTCACCTTCTGTGGCTCGCCGCCGTCGAGCGGCATCACGTAGATCTGGCTCTTGCCGTCCTCGGACTTGCGCGCGAAGGCGAGTCGATGCCCGTCGGGTGACAACGCCGGATCGTTGCTCGAGGTGTCCTCGCCGGTGAGTGCCACCGGTGTGCCGCCGTCGAGCGGGACGCGCCACAGCCGGGTGCGGCCGGCGTTCTTCTCGAGGTCATAGCGGGTGACCGAGACGATCAACATGTCGCCCGTGGGCGACGCGACCGGCGCTCCGACCCGTGGCAGCGTCCACAAGTCCTCGGCGGTGAGCGGCGCGACGCCTCCGCGCGCCGGATGGAGCGTGGTCTCGATCGGTGCGGTGACGGACATGGCGCGACTCCTTCACGGGGATGGATCGGTGACGGGCGGGAGTGTATCAGGGGGCGAAGCCCGGGTGGCCGCCGTTCCACGCCTGGCCCGGCTTTGCGCTATCCTGCCGGCGCTTCCGTGCCACCGGATTCTGGGCGTGCCGCTCGCCGGCCGGGGCGCGGGAGACGGGCGGCCACGGGTCGCCCGGCCGGCCGATATCGCCATCCGAACCCTTCGCGGGTGTTCCGCCCGCCCTCGCCGGAAAGGCCCATGAGCACGCTGGAAGATCGCCCCAACATCCGCGACCGCCGCGAGAGCGAGCGGTACTTCATGAATCTGCTGGCCTCGTTCAAACGCCAGCTCCCCGACGCCGATCCGCAGGAGACCGCCGAGTGGTTGGCGGCCCTCGAAGACGTCGTGCGCGAACAGGGCCACGAGCGCGCCGACTTCCTGCTCCGCCGCGTGCTCAAGCGCGCACGCCAGCTCAAGGTCGGGTTGCCCGGTCTGGTGCAGTCGCGCTACATCAACACCATCTCCACCGAGCAGGAGCCGAGCTTCCCCGGTGACGAGGACATGGAGAAGCGCATCCGGCGCATCATCCGCTGGAACGCGGCGGTCATGGTGGTGCGCGCCAACAAGCACGTCGCCGGGATCGGCGGGCATCTGTCCACCTACGCGTCGAGCGCGAGTCTCTACGAAGTCGGGTTCAACCACTTCTTCCGCGGCAAGGACGAGGCCGACACCGGCGACCAGATCTTCTTCCAGGGTCACGCGGCGCCGGGCATCTACGCGCGCGCGTTCCTCGAGGGCCGGCTCACCGAGTCCCATCTCGAGCACTTCCGCCGCGAGGTGATCCGCGGCCGCGGTCTGTCGAGCTACCCGCATCCGCGACTGATGCCCGACTTCTGGGAGTTCCCCACCGTGTCCATGGGTCTCGGCCCGATCAACGCCGTCTACCAGGCCCGCTTCAACCGCTACCTGAACGCGCGCGGCCTCAAGGACACCACGCAGCAGCACGTGTGGGCGTTCCTCGGTGACGGCGAGATGGACGAGCCCGAGGCGGCGGGCGCGCTGCGGCTCGCGGCCACCGACGGGCTCGACAACCTGACCTTCGTGGTCAACTGCAACCTGCAGCGGCTCGACGGCCCGGTGCGTGGCAACGGCAAGATCATCCAGGAGCTGGAGTCGCTCTTCACCGGCTGTGGCTGGAACGTGATCAAGGTGATCTGGAGCCGCGACTGGGACCCGCTGCTCGCCCAGGACCTCGAGGGCGTGCTGGTCGACCGCATGAACGACACCGTGGACGGCGATTGGCAGAAGTACGTGGTCGAGACCGGCGGGTACATCCGCGAGCACTTCTTCGGGACCGATCCACGTCTGCTCAAGATGGTGGAACACCTGAGCGACGACGACATCAAGCGGCTGCGCCGCGGCGGACACGATTACAAGAAGGTGTACGCCGCCTATCTCGCGGCGCTGAGCACCCGCGACCGGCCCACCGTGATCCTCGCCAAGACGGTGAAGGGCTGGACGCTCGGCATCGGCGCCGAGGCGCGCAACATGACCCACCAGATGAAGAAGCTCGACCAGGAGGAGCTGCGCACCTTCCGCGACCGGCTCGAGCTGCCGATTCCCGACAAGAAGCTCGCCGACCCGCCCTACTACCATCCGGGTCCGGACAGCGACGAGGTGCGCTACCTCATGGAACGCCGCCAGGCGCTCGGTGGCTGCGTCCCGAAGCGAATCGTGCGCGCGAAGCCACTGACGCCACCGGCCGAGAAGAACTTCGCCGAGTTCCGGGCCGGCACCGGCGCCAACCAGGCGGTGAGCACCACCATGGTGCTCGCCAAGCTGGTCCGCAACCTCGTCCGTGATCCGGTGTGGGGCAAGCGCGTGGTGCCCATCATCCCCGACGAGGCGCGCACGTTCGGCATGGAGGTGCTGTTCCGCGAGATCGGGATCTACGCGGCACACGGTCAGAAGTACGAGCCGGTCGACTCCAAGCTGGTGCTGTCGTACACCGAGAAGGCCGACGGCCAGCTGCTCGAGGAGGGCATCAACGAGGCCGGCTCGATGGCGTCGTTCACCTCCGCCGGGACCAGCTACGCGACCCACGGCACCGCCACCATCCCGTTCTACATCTTCTACTCGATGTTCGGCTTCCAGCGCACCATGGACCTGATCTGGGCGTTTGGCGACCAGCGCGGGCGTGGCTTCCTGCTCGGTGGCACCGCCGGCCGCACCACGCTCAACGGCGAGGGTCTGCAACACGAGGACGGTCACAGCCACGTGCTCGCCGCGGCGATGCCCAACGTGCTCGCCTACGATCCGGCGTTCGCCTACGAGGTCGCGCTGATCGTGCAGGACGGTCTCAAGCGGATGTACGTCGACCAGCAGGACGTCTTCTACTACCTCACGCTCTACAACCAGGACTATCCGATGCCGCCCATGCCGTCGGGCTGCGAGGAGGGCGTGCTGCGTGGCATGTACCTCTACCGCTCGGCGGTGCAACAGGCGAAGCATCGCGCGCAGCTCTTTGGCAGCGGCGTGATCCTGCTGCAGGCCCAGCGCGCGCAGGAGATCCTCGCCGAGCGCTTCGACGTGGCGGCCGACGTGTGGAGTGTCACCAGCTACCAGCAGCTCCGCAACGACGCGCTCGCCTGCGAGCGCTGGAACCGGCTGCATCCCGCCGAGCCGGCGCGGGTGCCGTATGTGACGCGGACGCTCGAGGGCACCGCCGGGCCGGTGGTGGCGTCGAGCGACTACATGAAGTCGCTCCCCGACCTGATCGCGCCGTGGGTGCGCAGACCGTACGTGACGCTCGGCACCGACGGCTTCGGTCGCAGCGACACGCGCGAGGCGCTGCGCCGGCACTTCGAAATCGACGCCGAGCACATCGTGGTCGCCACCCTGTGGGCGTTACAGCAGCAGGGCGCGGTCACCGGCGGGTTGGTGGGCAAGGCGATCCAGGATTTTGGGCTGGATCCCGACGTCATCGACCCACGAGAGGCCTAGGAGGGCGGGCTCGTGGCACTCGATCGCTGCGTTGCTCGGTCGCTCATCGCTGCGACGTATCCACGGGGGATACAGTCTCGCTCGTCGCTTCCCTCGCGCCTTGCGCTGGAGCGCCACGAGCCCGCCCCAACTGCCGCCGTAGGGCCATGAATGTAGGGCGTCCGGTCTTGCTGGCCGGACGCCCGTCCTCCGGCGGCTTCTCGCGACCGCCGGCCCCGATGCAGTCCCGCGCGTCTCATGAGGGAGACGCGACGCGCCGGCCGGAGTCCCCCGACACCGAACCGGCTCCCCCGCGACCGGTACCGAGCCGCCGGGTGCGTTCGCCTCCCTCCATAGTACAAACGCCCGAATCGGGAAAAACGCACAGACCGGACGAAGATTCCTTCGCTGGCGCGGCCGGGCCCCGGATGTTCGCCAGCCTCAGCGGTCCAGCATGGCCTCGATCCGCTGCTTGACCGCGGGCCACTCGGTATCGAGCACCGAGTAGTAGACCGTGTCGCGCCACACTCCGTGGGTGTTGACGCCGTGCTTGCGCAGCACCCCCTCCTCGACGCACCCGATGCGCTTCATCGCGTTGCGGGAGGGCTGGTTGAGCACGTGGGTCCTCAACTCGACCCGCACGCAGCCCACGTCCTCGAAGGCGTGACGGAACATGAGGTACTTGACCTCGGTATTGACGTGGGTGCGCTGGAACGGCTTCCCGAGCCACGTCCAGCCGATTTCCATCCGCCGGTGCCGTCGCTCGATGCTCGCGAACCTCGTGCACCCGGCGATGCGCCCGCTGGCGAGATCCACCGTGGCGAACGGGATCACGCGGCCGGCGTCGCGCTCCCGGATCGCCTCGGCGAGGTAGGTCTCGAGCGCCTCGCGAGTCACGCACTGGTCGAGCGTCCAGCGCCACAGATCGGGCTCGAGCCCGATCGCGACGAGGCCCTCGAGATGACGGGACAGATCGAGCGGCTCGAGTCGCACGCGGCGGCCTTCGAGCGTGACGGGGAGGGTGACGGGGCGCGGGTCCAGGAGCGTCACCGCCGGCGACGACCGGCCGGGGCGCGCCGCCGCGGCCGCGCCGGCACCGCCCGGCGCTTTCGACCGGCGGGCGCCGGGTCGCGCGCCGCCACGACGGCGCCGCGGATGCCGAACTCGAACACGTCGTCACGCTGGTAGTGCCCGACACAGTCGAAGATCCAGCGCGAGGCAAGCGTCTTCCCAGGATCGATCTCGGCGAGCAGGATGCCCTCGCGGGCGTTGAGTGGCCCGGCGAGCACCGCGCCGTCGGGGTCCACGATCACGCTGTTGCCGTCGTTCACCCATTCCTTGTCGGCGGGCAGGAAGCGTTTGAACGGCCGCGAATCCGGGATGTCGTCGCGGCGCACCGCCTGGCAGCAGCCGATCACGTACGTGCGCCCCTCGCGGGCGATGTGCCGCATGCTCGCCACCCACGCATCGGCGCGGTCCCAGGTGGGAGCCACCAGGACCTGCATGCCGTCACGGTAGAGCGCGTAGCGCGCCAGCGGCATGTAGTTCTCCCAGCACAGGAGTCCGCCGATCCGTCCGAGCGGGGTGTCGTGCACGCGCGGTGGCACCGCCTCGCCGGCCTTCCACACCATGCGCTCCCCGCCGGTCGGCATCAGTTTGCGACGCGATTCCACCAGACGGCCGGTGTCGTCGAAGATCAGGATCGTGTTGTAGAGCGTGCCGGCCGGTCCGGCCTCGTCGACGCCGACCACCACCCACGCGTTGGCCGCGCGCGCCGCCTCGCCGAGACGCTCGGTCACGGGGCCCGGCACCTGGACCGCGTTCTCGACCATGAGCCGGTGCACCGCCGCCACCTCGGGCCGCTCGGTGAGCGGGAGCACCCACACCCAGACCGGATAGGCTGGAATGAAGGCCTCGGGCAGCACGATCAGCCGGGCGCCCCGGCTCGCGGCATCGGCGATCAACGCGCACGCCTTGTCGGTCGAGCGCTCGCGATCGAGGAACACCGATGAGGCCTGCACCGCGGCGGCGACGTATGGACCGCGGGTGGCGGTCACGGGACGTCCTTTCGGGGCAGCGCGTCGCAGAAGCGCGGATCGTCCTTCCAGCCCGGCCGCGGCGGCTCGTGGCGGCCGTCGGGCGCGAATTCCGAGAGACCCGCCATCTCCATGCGATGGATGTAGCGCGGGCAGTTCGGGAAGATCTGCCGGGCGCGTACCCGCACCACCATCTGGGCACCGGGAAAGCGCCCGAGAAGCGGATCGTCGGCGCTCACCGAGGCGTCGCCGTTGACCCTGAGTCGCGACGGGCGCCGCCAGTCGATGAACAGGAGGCCGACCCGCGGGTTGGCCAGCAGGTTGCCGAGGCTGCGGAACTGGCCGTTGCCGTCGTAGTCGGGGAATGCCAGCTCGCCCGGGGTGGTCACCCGGACGAAACCCGGCGCCCCGCCCTTGTACGAGCAGTCGGGCGCGCCCTCGGGATCGGCGGTGGCGAGAAAGAACATCGCGCAGGATTCGATGAGCGCGCGGTCTCGCTCGTCGAACTCGACACGATAGGTGACCTGGTCCAGCCGGTCGGCGATCCGACGCGAATCGAACCGGTCCTGCAGCCGGCGCTGACCATCGTGATAACGGGCGAGCGAGTCCACGCGGTTCTCCTCCTCGAGTGGGGAGACGAGCATATCGGAAGCCCACCCCGGGCGGGGCCGCATCTTCGTGTGAGGCCCGATCCCGGCCCCCGAACTTCGCGCGAAAGCCGGGAGGCGGTCCTGCCGATAACCGGCCGAGAACCCTCGTGACCGCACGACCCGGACCGATGCACGCCCGATGACCGCCCGACCGTTCGGACTCCGCGACGACCCGTTCGTCGAAAGCCACGATCGCCGCTTCCTGTACCCGCATCGCACTCACCGCGAGGCGGTGGACCGGCTGTCGCGCGCCGTGGCTCAGCGTGCCCCGTTCGCGGTGCTCACCGGTGTCAGCGGCGCCGGCAAGACCAGCACCCTGAACGCGGCGCTCGCGGCCGTCCCCGAGGCGACCGTCGTGCTCGTGGTGGCGGCGCCCTCCCTCGGCATCGACGAGCTGCGCGCCCGTCTGCTGGCCGCCCTCGGCGAGACCGGGGACACTCCGGCCGACAGCGCCGCCGCGCTGGCGGCGCGGCTCGCGGCCCGCGAGGCCGATGCCCCACCGGTCGCGCTGGTGATCGACGAGGCGCAGGATCTCGCCGACGCCATGCTCGAGGAGCTGCGACTCCTCTCCAATCTCGAGCCCAACGGCCGACCGGCGCTGAGCGTCGTGCTGGCCGGCCGCACCCGTCTCGAGACCCGCCTCGAGCAGCCCGAGTACGAGCCGCTCCGCCAGCGGATCGTGGCGCGCTGCCGCATCGAGCCGCTGAGCGCGCGCGAGACCGAGGCCTTCATTCACCAGCGGGTGTCGGTCTGCGGCGGCCCCGGTGCCCTCTTCCCACGCCCCACTTGTCGCGCGGTGCACGCGCTCACACACGGTGTGGCGCGCGAGGTGCAGCTGATCGCCGGCGAGGCGATGGCGCAGGCCCACGCGTGGAAGGCCCGCGCGGTCGAGACGTCGCACGTCACCGCCGCGGCGGAGGCACTGGGATTCCGCAGCGTGCTGGCCGACGCTCCCGTCGGAGCCACGCGCGAGGCCGCGGAGGCGCCGGTCGAGCGAGCGTTGACCGAGGCGACTCCGGACGCCGCGCCGGCGCTACCTGTGCCCGCCACAACCGAATCCACCGTGCCGGACGAGCCCGCGCCGACGCGCACGGCCGCGAACACCGAGTCGACACAGCCCGCGCCGGTGGAAGCGGCGGCCAGCACACCGCCCACCGCTGCACCACCCACGCCCGCTCCGACTCCATCTCCCAAGCCGGTGGCATCGGCACCGCCACCCCGGCGAGCCGCGCCGGCGCCGACCGCACGGCCCGTGCGCGCCCCGGCCGCGCGGCCGGCTCCGCCCAAACCCGCTCCCGCCGCCCGGCCCGCGCCCACTCCGGCCGTGAGACCCACGCCCGCCGCCGCGACGAGCGCGGAGATGGACCCGGTCCTGGCGACGAACACCCGCACATCACCCGACCCCGTTGTCCGCACTCCGGCGGTCGAGAGCTGGCTCGCGCGCTTCAACGATCCGAATGGACCGCCGCGCATCGGCTCACGTGTCGCAGTGGACGACAGCACCATCGAGCTGGCCCGTGTGACCGGCGGCATCCCCGCGGGCATGGCGGAGGCTTCCGAAGCGGAAGGCGTGCCTCCCGCGCCAAAGACGCGGCCGAGACGAGGTCGCGTGGTCGGACGTGGACGGCTCAAGCCTTCGCGATGGGCGCGGCGCCCGGCGCTGGGAGGATGGATCGCGGCCGCGCTGCTCGTGGTCGCCCTCGGTGGCCTGACGTTCTTCCATCGCGATGCAGTCGTGTCGCGGCTGGCCGCGTTCGGAAGGGCCGCCACCCGGCCCCACGCCTCGGCCACGACCGCCTCCGCTCCGGCCGCGAAAGCCACGCCCGGCGAACCCTCGAGCGCCGCGGTCGGCGCCCGAACCGCGGAGACCACGCCGGTGGTCGAGGTTCAACCGCTCCCGCTTCCGCGGCCGTCGAAGCCCGCTCCACAGCCGGCGCGCGCGAAGCCCGCGACTGCTCCCACCGCGGCGCTGCCGGAGGCGCCAGCCGCTACGGCCAGCACGAGCGGCACGGCCAACGCAAACGGCACGACCGGCGCCACCGCCGGGCGGCACTATCGTGTGCTGGTCGGAACGTATCTGGTCCCCGATCGGGCGAGCTCCGAACGGGACCGGATCGCCGCCTACACCAGCTTCCCGTGTCGCGTGCTCAGGGGCCACGAGGACGGCGCCGAGGTGTTCCGCGTGCTGGTCGGCCCGTTCTCCACCCGCCAGGAGGCCGAGAGTGCCAGCGAGCACCTGTCGGAAAGCGGCGCGGTGCCCGAGGCGCGCGTGGTGGGCTGGTTCGGCCCCAAGGCGCCTCGCGACTGAGCGAGCCTGACGGGCGCTCCCAACGCCCGAGGTTGGCTCCCAACTCGCTGCGGTCCTATCCTCCGGCCGGTTCCCCTTCCCGCGGCGGCGTCACGCGCCCGGCTCCTGACCGCGCCGTCCCGCACGCCCGTCGATTCCGGAGGTTCCCATGCGACGCAGCCGGATGCCGCTCCTGGTCGCCATCGCGTTCCTGATCCCCGCCACCGCTCACGCGGGCTGGTTCGCCGGTCCCAATTTCGGGATCACCCACATCTCACCCGACGGGGGTGAAGGGGCCACGGTGTTCGGATGGGGCGGTAGCACCGCGCTCCTCGGCGCGTGGCAGCCCGGTCTGCGCGTGGGTGGCGTGCTCGGCAGCGGACAGGACGAGATCTTCACCGACACCGGCTTCGAGTACATCGAATCGGGCGGGTCGTCGGCCACCGCGCTTCAGCTGTCCGGGAACTACCAGCACGACTTCTGCAAGCCCAAGACTTCGGGCGCGTTCGTCAATCTCGGCGGCGGGATCCTGAGTTTCGGCGGAAGTGGTACTTCGACCACGGTGCCGGTGTTCGGCGCCGGTCTGGGCTACGCCGAGTCGATCGTGCAGGGGCATGGCCGATTCCGGGTCGAGGCTCGCATCGATCACCAGGGCGAGGACACGAACGCGGGATTGAACGCCGCGACGCTCTACTCGTTCCGGCTCGGCTTCGACCTGATCGAGTGATCGGGCGACGGCGGCCATCCCGTGCATAGTCCGTCGCGTAGGGGCCACCGCCTCGACGCTCGCGTTCCGAGATCGCGCAAGCGGCGACTCAAGGCTGCCACTCTCCTCACCACTGTCGCAGCTGCTCTCGCTGCTTGCAGCCATCTTCCTGCTTCCGCACGCTCCACGGGCGCGCCGGCCGCCGATACGTTGGCCAATGGGCTGCCGCGCCCGGTTGAACACGCAGTGGCGGCCTGGGTCGCGACATGGCGCCGCGCCGTCCCTGGCTTTGCGCCGGAGTCACTGGAAGGCGGCCGCTCGTCGCCGCTCAAGTTCGACTATCTTTCGGCGGGGCTCTCACGAGGAGCGGCCAAAGACATCGGGGACCGCGCTCTCGACGTGTACTCGCCGGATTCGAGCCGCTTCCTGAACTTCGACAGGCTGACGGAAGTCGGTTGGGATGAGGACGGCACCCTCGCGCTCGATCGCGACGCTGACTCCGCGCCCATCCTGGGCGACGTCAAGAGCGACACCTTGTGGCAGGTGGACTTCTGCGGGACGTCCTGTTCGTTCGACGGGGCCTACTGGGTGGACGCCGGGAGGTTCGCGCTGACAGGCCTGACAAACTCCGAGCAGGACAGCTTGTGCCGAGCATTCCTGGACGTGTACGACCTTCAGACCCGACAGGTCAGGAGGTGGCTGGGGCAACCCGTGAATCAGCCAACCCTCACTCGCTATCAAGCCGCCAGCGACTCGGCTCTCGGCGCGAGGCTGAAGCGGTCCAAGAGATAGGATCTGCGAACCGAGCACGCACCGACGGCTCGACGATCCCGTCAGCGGAGTTCCGTCACCTCGAAGTCGTCCGTCCGCTCCTTCGCGCCCTGCAGCCAACGGATCGAGAGGGGCCTGCCGGTAGCGAGCGCCTGGTCCCAGGTGCGGGGCACGAAGCCGGCGATGGGTCGTCCGTCGATGCTCAGGATCCGGTCGCCAGTGTGCATCCCGCGCTGCTCGGCGGTGGAGCCGGGCACGACGTTCTGCACGGTCCCTTGAGCGTCGAACCGCAGCGTGAACCCGGTGCTGAGATTCCCGGCGATCTTCGTCCCGCTGGTGGCCAAGAGCGGCTGGAAGGTGACGATCATCCGCTTGGGGTCGAACTCGACGTTGAAGTCCTTCAGGAAATCCACGCCGAAATCGGGCACCGGCAGGGCGTCATTGATGCCGACCACCGCGTGTTCGATCGCGAGCGGCCCCAGACGAACGGTGCTCTCGAGGGTGCTCACGTAGGTCTGAGAGGAATTCGCGCCGTTCAACACCGTCTCGGACGGTGAGGGCGGATGCGCGAGAACCGCTCCCTTCAGATCCTCGGTTCGCGCTTCCCAGGCGTAGGCATCGTCGCCGGTGTCGATGAGGGTCGCGACTCGTGTCGTGTCCACCGTCACCGGGATGAGCGGGATGTTGTGCGGGGTCTCGAACGGAACTTCGAAGCCTCCCGGAAGCGGCACGGGTTCGGGGCTGACGAGCAGCTTTCGGTCGGCAAGCTCGAAGGTCAGGTTCATGTCGCCGAAGGCCCTGAAGCCGAGAACGCCGTCCACACCGAAGTCATCGTCGCGCACCGCGACGAGGTTCTGGATCGTCACGCCGCCGACCTTCATCTCCTTCACGCGCACGAGGTCATGGTACCCGCCGCGCTCGACTTCCACCGGGACATGCGCGGACTGGATCACCTTGCTGCTGAAGGCCGTGAACGACGCGCCGGTGTCGAACAGGAACGTGAAGGGCCCGTGGCCGTTGATCTTCACCGACATGTAGGAGCACTTGTAGAAGCCGCGATGGTCCGTCCCTTCCAACGGAATCCGGGTCACGTGCTCCTTCACGCTCACGGATCCCGGCTTCCCGAAGATCATGGCGCGCTGATCGGGCGTCAGCTCCGCGGCCGTCGCGGTGCCGAAGAGAGTGGCGAGCGCCGTCAGTAGCATGGACACGAGCAACCGTGTGCGTGTCATCCGGGTCTCCCTGGTGCGATACCCGTACAGCGAGCGCTCGGGGTGCCCAGCGCGTCCCGGGTCGAATGGTCATCGATAGCTGATCTTAACCGCCCCCCAGGTCGGTCGCATGGCTGGTGTGGGTGCCTGACCCAGCAGGTACGCGAGGCTCGTGGCCGATCCCGAGTTCCACAGGCCACTCGGTTCACTCGCAAGCCCCCACGGATGGCTATCCGGCGAAGGACAGCTCGAAAGCACCGCAGGTATGGTGGGATCGATGAAGTAGATCAAGTCGGTGGTGAAATCCGCCACCGTCAGGACCCCATCCGCGAACTCGACTCCCGACGGGCCACTGCTCGGAGAGGGAAACGACGTGATCACGTTTCCGTTGGCCGGGTCCAGTTTGTAGATCCTGCCGTGGCCATAGTCGGCATGCCATAGGAATTGACCGTCCCACGCGATGTCGGAAGGATTTGGATCAGATTCTCCGAAGGACGGCGCGGGGATGTGGGAGAGGATCGCGCCGCTCGTGGGGTCGAGACGATAGATCGTTCCCGTTTGCTCGGGAAGGCACCAGAGCGCCGACCCATCCCAGGCGAGCCCCCCGATGTTGATGTCGGGTGCGGGAATCGTATGAACGACCGTGCAGGTCAGCGGATCGATCTGGTAGAGCGTGTTGGAGCCAAAGTAGAGGCCGATCCAAAGATGCGACCCGTCCCATGCCATGCCCCCCGGCACGGCCCCCTCGGGAATGACGCAACTGCGCAGCGCCGGGCATGCCCCACTGATCGGTAGGCGGCTCGGAGGAGACTCGCCGGCGGCCAAACCACCGATGCGTGTTTGAGCTGGAGCGGTAGAGGCAGTCCCCAGATACAGCGCGAGAAGCAAGAAACTCGGCATGCGCCTCATGATGCAGCCTCCCTCCTACGGTGTGGATCCGTGATGCGCTCGCCAATCAGCCCGGGAATCCCGCCATCCTGCAAGGCCCCAAAGACGGAGGCCGTTCCGACTCGTCGCACGTTAGCTCGGTCTTTGGACCGGCATCTACAAGATTTGGAGGTGATCACCGGTGGGCGCGCGCGACGATCACCCTCTCGGCCCGCGGCCACGAGATGCTGCCGGAGAGCCTTCAGCGAGCGGGACCCGAGGTACGGCACCAACAGCGCCAGTAGCGCCCCTCCCGGATCGCCAGATCGGACGGTCCTCGGGCGGGGAGCCGGGCTGCCAAGAGCCCGTTCCCAGCGGTCGCGGCTGGGCTATCATCCTGGCCATCCAGGGGGCCCACCGTGTCCGACTCACCCGAGCGCGAGCCGCGGGGCGCGAAGCCCGACCCTCAGCTGGTGCTCACCCAGGAGTTGCTTCGGCTCGCCAAGGCGGGTGATCCGGAGGCG
>JBIOKD010000041.1:0-15742 GCA_044451485.1 Candidatus Eiseniibacteriota bacterium
AGACCGGGCAGGTCCAGCGTCATCGCACCCTCGTCACCTGCCACGCCACGCCCAGGGCGCGGCCGGCCTGTTCGCCGGCGCTCTCGGCCTGACGGGAATCCGGGTAGTTACCGAGACGCACCTCGTGCACCGCGGCCAGACCCTCGCCACGGGTCACCATCTCGGCGTTCGGGAACCCGGCCCGCCGCGCCTCGTTGACCAGGGAGTGCGCCCGCGCCGGATCGAGGAAGGTGCCGATGATCACGGTGAGCGGTCCCGCACCACCCGCCGGGGCGCTGGCCGCCAGTGCCACCCGCGCCGAGGCGGCCTCGATGCTGCGTGGCCAGTCGCGCGCGAGCCGTTCGAGCGCGGAGCGCGCCGCTTCGGGATGCCCGTCACGATCGGCCAGCGCCGCGCGTCGCTCGAGTGCTCCTGGTGTGCGCTCGCCGGGATCGGCGTCGAAGGCCTGGTCGAGCCAGTCACCGGCGCGATCCGGGCGGCGTAGCGCGAGCCAGCAATCCGAGACCCCGATCATCGCCGCGGCGCGTAGCGATGACGGCGTGCGCGCCACCTCCTCGAGCACCGCGCGCGCCTGCGCGGGCTCCCCGAGCGCCAGCCACGAGATCCCGACCCAGTAGCGCGCCTCCCCCTTGCGGGCCGGCTCGAGACGCGCCGCCGCCCGTCCATAGGCCTCGATCGCGTCGCGGTACTCGCCACGCGCGTAGTGCAGCGCGCCCGCCGTGAGCGCCGCCTGGGCGGCCTCGGATGGCCGCTCCAACTCCAGCGCCGCAAGGGGCCGCGCCAGGCTGTCCGCCGTGGTCTGGCGCAGCACGCCCGCGAGATCGACGGGGGCGGGTGCGGTGCGTGGCCGCAATCGGGTGGACCGGAGCGGGGCGGCGGCCGCGGCGCTCACGCATGCGGCCAACAGGATGATCGCGAGGACGCGAGCCAGAATCATGGGAGACGCAGGATAACACGCGTCTTGTGTCGACGGGACGCGTCCGGGACGGAGGTCCGGCCCCCCGGGGCGCTCCCCTCGGGCGTGTATCTCGCGCGCGTCGCCGCCGGCACCAGTGGCACGCCGACGCTCCGGCTGGCCCTGCTTCGATAGCGACCCAACGCGCCGCCGCAAACGCCAACGGGGTGGGCGCGAGCCCACCCCGTCGTGCTTCTCTGACCCGCGTCGACTACTCGTCGGGCACCTCGTCGTCCTTGCGGCTCGACTTGGTCGCCTCGACCACATCCTCGGCCGGCGGATTGGCCGCGATCCGGGCCCGGGTCTGGTTCCGCTTCGAGGTCCACTCCGCCAGCGCGATGTCGTCCTGGTCGGAGAGCCACGACTTGACGCTCAGGATGAGCCGGTGATTCGGCACGTCCACACGCGTCACCTTCATGGTGAGCTCCTCGCCCACTTCGAACGCGTCGTTCGGCCGCTTGAGATCGTCGATCCCGAGCTGCGAGAGCGGCACGAATCCCTCGATGCCGTCCCCCAGGTCCACGATCGCGCCACGGTCGAACAGCCGGTTGATGGTGCCGCGGAGCTCCATGCCCGACGGGAAGCGGTCGGCCAGCAGCGGCCACGGGTCGTCGCTCACCTGCTTCAAGCCCAGGCTGATGCGACGGTGCTCCTTGTCGATCGACAGCACCACGACCTCGACCGTCTCGCCCTTCTTGAGCACCTCGCTCGGGTGCGCGACCCGCTTGGTCCACGACATGTCCGACACGTGCACCAGACCGTCGATGCCCTCCTCCAGCTCGACGAAAGCGCCGAAGTTGGTGAGGTTGCGGACCTTGCCCTTGACCCGCATGCCCGGCGGGTACTTCTGATCGAGGGTCAGCCACGGATCCGGCTCCACCTGCTTCAGGCCGAGCGAGATCTTCTCGTTGGCCTTGTCGACCTTGAGCACCACCGCGTCGATCACGTCGCCGATGTTCACCACCTTGGACGGATGACGCACGTGACGCGTCCACGACATCTCGGACACGTGGATCAACCCCTCGACGCCCTTCTCGAGCTCCACGAATGCGCCGTAGTCGGTGATCGAGACCACCTTGCCCTTGATGCGGTCGCCGACCTTGTACTTGTCCTCGACACCCTCCCACGGATAGGCCTCGAGCTGTTTGAGACCGAGCGAAATGCGCTCCTTCTCCGGGTCGAAGTTGAGCACCTTGACCCGCAGCTTGTCACCGATCTTCACCAGCTCCGAGGGATGCTGCACCCGTCCCCACGACATGTCGGTGATGTGGAGCAGCCCGTCGATGCCACCCAGGTCCACGAACGCGCCGAAGTCGGTGATGTTCTTGACCACGCCTTCCCGAATCTGGTCCTTGGCGAGGTCCTTGAGGATCGCGCCCTTCATCCGCTCGCGCTCCTCCTCGAGCACGGCGCGACGCGACACCACGATGTTCCGGCGGCGCTTGTTGAGCTTGATGATCTTGACCTGCACGCTCTGGCCGAGCAGGGCATCCACGTTCTGGACCTGGCGGAGCGCGATCTGGGAGCCGGGCAGGAAGGCCTCGACACCGTACAGATCGACCACCACGCCGCCCTTGATCTTGCGGACCAGCTTGCCCTCGACCACCTCGCCCTTGTCGTGGGCCTCCTTGACGCGGTCCCACACCCGGACGAAATCGGCGCGTTGCTTGGAGAGCACCACCAGGCCGTCCTGGTTCTCCATCTTCTCCAGGAACACCTCGATCAAGTCACCCACCTTGATCGAGGACGGGTCGGGGAACTCGGCGAGCTGGATGATCCCTTCGCTCTTGAACCCGACGTCGACCAGCACTTCCTTCTCGTCCACGGCGAGGACCGTGCCACGCACGATCTCGCCCTCGCCGAGCGACTTCATGCTCTCGTCGTACTCCCCGAGCATGGCCGCCTGCATCTCGGCGGAGATCCCCTCCTCCTCGTCGAAGTTGAGGGGGACGAACGGTCCAGCGGCCCGCGGGATGCCCTTCACGGGGTTGAGGGTCACTTCGGTCGTTTCCGACATGATCGGTGCAGCCTCCTGTATATCCGAGATAGGGGTGCGGCGGGTCACGCCGCCCCGCGTGAAGCCGAGGTCATCTGACCGGTGCGAAGCACCGCGATCTCCCGCATCACCGCGTCGCCCACCGCCTGGTAGAGCGCGCGCCCCGGAGCGAGATCGGTCTCCGGATTCACATAATCCTTCCATGGCCGTGGCACCCCGAACCACACCCGCACGCGGGTGCGGCGCGTGATCCAGTGCCGTGGCCGGTCGCTGCCCGAGATGTACGCGGGCAGGATCACGGCGTCACCGGACACCGCGAGCATTCCGACCCCGGGCCGCGCCGCGTGCAACTCCCCGTCGCGGGACCGGGTGCCCTCCGGGAACACCAGCAGGGCCTCTCCGCGCTTCAACACCTCCATGGCCCGCGCCATCCCGGTCAGATCGGCCATGCCGCGCCGGATCGGGATCGCGTTCACGCTGCGGATCGCGGGTCCCAGGACGGGCACCGCGAACAGCTCCTGTTTGGCCAGGAAGTGCAGTTGGCGCCGGGTGGCCGCGCCGACCATCGGTGGATCCGCATACGAGATGTGGTTCGAGGCGATGATCAGGGCCCCGTCGCGGGGCACCCGCTCGCGTCCACGAACCTCCCACCCCGTCAGGGCGCCGACGATCACGCTCACCGCAGAGCGGGAGACACTATAGTGGATCGACACCGATTCTCCTAGGCATCCGCGGCGCGCCACGGCCCCTTCAGACCCCGCCCCCCGGCTCCGCTTCGGGTGTCGCGGCCCCTGGAAACGCGGGGTGACGCCGCACGGCTTCCAGCACGCGTTCGGTCTGTCCCGGGACGTCGAGACCCGAAGTATCCACCACCACCGCGCCCTCCGCCACCCGTAACGGGCTGTCCGACCGGCTCCGGTCGCGCGTGTCGCGACGGTCGAGCTCGGCCCGCACCTCGTCGAGGCCGATCGCGATGCCGCCCCGGACCATCTCGGCGTGACGACGCCGGGCGCGGGTGTCGAGGTCGGCGTCCAGATAGATCTTCACCTCGGCGTCCGGGAACACCACCGTCCCCAGGTCGCGTCCCTCGCCGACCAGCGGGCCACGCTCGCGCAGCGCCCGCTGGATGGCGACCAGACGCCGCCGCACGACGGGGCGGGTGGCGAGTCGCGATGAGAGCTCGCTCACCGCCGGGGTGCGGATCTCCTCGGACACCTCGACGTCGTCGAGCCGCACCTCGGGCCGCTCGGCGGTGCCGGCCAGCGACAGACGCGTTCCGGCCAGACAACGCTCGAGCGCCGCGTCGTCGTCCGGGGACACCCCTTCACGCCACGCCTTGAGCGCGATCGCGCGATAGAGCGCGCCGGTGTCCACGTAGAGGAACCCCAGCGCCCGCGCCACGGCACGCGCGGTGGTGCTCTTCCCCGCCGCGGCCGGTCCGTCGATGGTGACCACGAAGCTCATGCCGGGTCTCGTTCGTCTTCCGGCCCGAGACGCGCGCCGAGTGACGCGAGTGTGGTCTCGAAGCCCGGGTAGCTGGTATCGATGCTTCTCCGGTCGTCCACCATGACCGGCTTCCCAGCCGCGGTCGCCAGCGCGGCGAACGCCATCGCGATGCGATGATCGCCGGCGCTCGCCACGGAACCACCGCCGATCAACGCGCCGGTGATGACGAGCCCGTCCGGCTTCTCTTCGACCGGCACCCCGAGTCGCGCGAGCCCGGCGGCCAGCGTCGCCAGACGGTCGCTCTCCTTGACCCGGAGCTCGGCGGCACCGCTGAGCCGCGAGGTGCCCCGCGCCTGTGCCGCGAGGATAGCCCACGCCGGAACCTCGTCCACCAGACGTGGCACCCACTCGGCGGGCACCTCGAACCCGGCGAGATCGCGACCCTCGATCGTGATGTCCCCGACTGGCTCCCCGCCGGCATCGCCGCGCGGAGTGACACGCACCTCGCCCCCCATCGCGCGGATCACGTCGAGGAGACCGGTGCGGGTGGGATTGAGCCCCACCCCGCGCACGGTGACACGCGCTCCGGGGCGAGGGGCGGCGGTGGCGAGCAGAAAGGCCGCCGACGAGAAGTCCCCGGGGACGTCGAAGTGCCGCTCACCGGGTGACGCCGGTCCCACGACGGTCACCCGCCGTCCGCCACCCGCCAGCGACTCGACCCCGATCGGGATCCCGGTCGCCGCGAGCATCCGCTCGGTGTGATCGCGCGCCGCCCCCGGGACCTCGATCACGCTCTCCCCGCTCGCCGCAAGGGCGGCGAACTCGATCGCGGACGCCACCTGCGCGCTGGCCATCTCGAGCCGCCCGCGAAACGGACGCAGCGCGCCGCCATGGACCGTGAGCGGCGGGAGACGATCGCCGTCGCGGGCGCGCACCGCCGCCCCCATCGCCCTCAGTGGTCCGACGATCCGCGCCACCGGTCGCCCACGCAGCGAGTCGTCCCCGTCCAGGGTCGCTTCGAACGGTTGACCGGCCAGCACGCCGGCCAGCATGCGCAGCGTGCTGCCCGAGTTGCCGCAGTCGAGCACCGCCCCGGGCGCGTGCAGCGTGTCCCGCGCCAGCGTCAGCAGGTCCGCGTCTTCCGTCACCGAGAGCCCGAGGGCCCGGCCGCAGGCCAGCGTGGCGGCGCAATCGGCACCGGGATTCGCGCCACGCACCACGGTGCGCCCCGGGCCCAGCAGGGCGATGAGGACGGCCCGGTGGGTGATCGACTTGTCGCCCGGGACCCGCGTCTCGCCGGTGAGCGGCGGCCCCGGGCGGATCGTGAGCGGGACGGGCGAGGTCATCGCGACGCGGGCGGCGACGCGTCTCAGCCGCGACGTCCGCCGCTGGACCGACGTGCGCTCTTGCGGCGCGCGGTGGCGCGTGTGCCGGACGCGGCGCGCCGACGCGCCGGCTTGGCACTCACGCGCCTCGAAACGGCGCGCTTGGTCGTGGCGCGACGGCGCGAGCGCGGAGCCGCGGTGGCGCCGGCTCCAGCGGTGGCCCCACGCAGTGTCTTCAGGTTGCGCAGCGCCACGAACTCGGCCAGAACCCGGCGCTGTTCGTCGGGCAGACCGAGGAAGCTGCACGCCAGCTCGTAGCGGCGACGGGCCTCGGGTGCCGCCTGACACCGGACCACCACCGCCTCGCACTGCAGCAGCCGTCCGGCGGCGTTCCGGCCCCCGTCGGGCAGCACCAGCGTGAGGTCCACCTTGGAGAGCGGCGCCAGGTAGTGCGGCGACAGACAGTACAGACCGCTGGCCGAGATGTTCTGGGTCTCGGTGACGATCTCGGGCGCGGCGCTTCCAAGAGCACCCAGACGCATGCTCAACTGGGCGTCGGCGCGCGCGTCCTCGCGACGCTCGAGCCGGCGGGTGGTGGGTTGCGGCATCACGGCCTCCTGCGTTGACGGTGGCCTCGTCGCGCCGGCGGCGCGTCGAGGGCGAGATCGCACTCCCGTCCGGGGACGTCCACGCGCGCCACGGTCACGTCCACCGTGTCGCCGAGGGTGAAGCGACGGCGCGTGCGGCGCCCGGTCATCCGCACCCCGTTCGGCTCGAGCACGAAGACGTCGTCCAGATACGCACCGGGCCGTACGAACCCCTCGGCCGGGACGTCGTCGAGCTCGACGAAGAACCCCTGTGGGATCAGACCGGTGATGATACCCGAAGCCCGGTCCCCAAGTCGCGTCTCGAGATGCCGGAGCGTCTTGACCCGTACCGCCTCGCGCTCGGCGTCGGTGGCGGTCTGCTCGGTGGCGCTGCACTCCCACGCCAGCTTCTCGAGCTCGTGTGGATCCCATGCCGCGTCACGCCGTCCGCGAATCCATTCCCGCACGCGGCGGTGGTTGTGCAGATCCGGATAGCGACGGATCGGCGAGGTGAAGTGACAGTACTCCCACGACGCGAGTCCGAAGTGCCCGAGATCGCGGTCGAGATACCGCGCCCGTGGCAGCGCGCGCAGCACCAGACGGTGCAGGAGCCGCCGCCGCGGCGGGTCGAGTCGCACCGCCAGCAGGGCCTGCAGGGCACGTGCCGGCTCGTTCAGGTTCGAGAGCCGCGGCAGACCGAGCGTCTTGAGGGTCACGTCCAGCTCGGCGAGCTTCCGGCCGACCGGCGACTCGTGGACGCGGTACAGCACGCCACTCGCCCGGCGCGCACCCTCCTGGCCGACACAGCGGTTGGCGAGCAGCATGAACTCCTCGATCAGCTCGTGGCTCTCGCGGTGCGCACGCCGCTCGATCCGGATCGGTCGTCCGTCGGCGTCCACCCAGGCCTTGACCTCGGGAACGTCGAGGGCCAGCGCCCCGGCCTCGAAGCGACGCGCGCGGAGCGCGCGGGCCAGGGTCATCAGCGTCTCGCACAAGTGCTGCACGTCACGCGTCAGGGGCTCGCGGTCGTCGAGCGCGCGCTGCACCTGCTCGTACGAGAGCCGGGCGGCGCTGCGGATCACGGTCTCGGCGAAGCGGTAGCGGTGGAGCCGCCCCTCGGCGTCCACACGCGCCATCACCGAGAGCGCCAGCCGATCCTGGTCCGGACGCAGCGAGCAGAGGTCGGCCGACAGCCGCTCGGGGAGCATGGGCACCACGCCGCCCGGCAGGTAGCAGCTGGTGCCACGCCGCCGCGCTTCGCGGTCGAGCGGCGAGTCGGGTCGCACGTAATGCGAGACGTCGGCGATGTGAATGCCGACCTCCCATTGCCCGTGACCGAGCGGGGTCACCGACAGTGCGTCGTCGTGATCGCGGGCGTCCTCCGGATCGATGGTGACAACCAGGGTCGCGCGCAGGTCCTCGCGATTCTCGCGGTCGTGCGCGTGGGGCTCGCGACAGCCCTCCGCCTCCTCGGTCGCGGCGCGTGGGAAGTGGGTGCGCAGCCGGTGCTGTGAGACCACCGCGGTGTCGTCCCAGCGCGGATCGTCGTCGGCGCCCAGCACCTCGACCAGGTGCGCCAGTCCGTCGTCGGCGAGCTCGGCCACCACCCAGTCCCCGGTCTCGGGGGCGTGGGTCCCGGACCACACCAGCTCGCGGTGGCCCCCACGCCAGCGCCGTGCGGGCTCGAACGCCCATCGGCCGCGTGTCCTGGACACGCGGCCGATGAGACGCGGAGCCGGCTCGTCCCGGAAGCGGGACGGAGGATCAGCGGATGCGCTTCTTATGACGATTCTTCCGCAGCCGCTTCTTGCGCTTGTGGGTCGCGATCTTCTTGCGCTTGCGTTTCTTGCCGGATCCCATCCGCCCTCCTTCGTTCCCTGCCTGGCCCTCAGCCGGCGACCGGCTCGGGCATCTCCACGTTGCCCGTGATCTGGGCCTTCAGCTCCTTGCTGGGCTTGAACACCGGCACCAGCTTGGCCGGCACCTGGACCTCGGAGCCGCTGCGCGGATTGCGCGCGCGGCGCGCCCGCCGCTCGCGCACCTTGAAGGTGCCGAAGCCACGGATCTCGAGATGACGGCCGTCGCTGAGCGCGCGACACACCGCTTCGAGCATCCCGTCCACGATCAGCGCGGTGTGGTGCTTGGAGACCCCCGTCTCCTCGGCGATCTGCTCCACCAGGTCTGCCTTCGTCATGTCCGGTCCTCCACGATCGGTTCAGGCGTCCTGTCCGTCACGCACGCACGCGCAATCCGAGGAGCCGCAGGGGCCGGCCTTCCGCTGGCCGGCGGCCGCACGCGGAACCGCGAACACGCTCCACTGCCGATCCACACGACCGGCCCCGCAACGCGGGCAACACGGCGTCGGTTCGTCCGCACGCGCGCGGAGCTGCTCGAAACGCTCGCCACACGCCCCACAGCGGTACTCCAGAATCGGCATGCCGTGCCTCTGCCGGTGATCGGGGGATGATCACATGGCGGAAATGTAGCACGCGGGTCAGCCTTCGGTCACCTCGTCCACCACACCCACCACCACGGTGCGCACCGGACCCCGCGGACGCCCGAACACCTGCGCCGCGCCGTTGCCCTCGTCGAGCACCAGCACGCGGTCGCCGACACCGGCCTGGGCCGCGTCGAGCGCGATCACCCGCGCACCCTTCGGCGTGTCGTCCGGATTGAGCGGCTGCACCAGCAGCAGCGTGCGACCGGAGAGCTCCGGGTGCTTGATGGTGGCCACCACCTCTCCCACCACCCGGCCCAAGAACATCAGTCGGTCTCCGGGGCGTCGTCACGCACGTGGTCGACGATCCCGACGATCGCCGCGTCGGCCGGATTCTCGGCGACCGGCAGGGCCACCGCGGCCTCGCGGCCACGCACGTAGAACACCCGCTGTCCGGGTGCCGCCGAGACCAGGTCCACGGCCACCAGCCGCCGCCCGGTGCCGACACCGCGGGGATCGGTGGGCTCGAGCAGGAGCAATCGGTGACCACGCCACACCGGCACCTTCTCGGTGCAGACGACGGTCCCGATCACGCGCGCGAAGTGCATCGGGTCAGCCCCAGAGACGAGTCTTCATGTCGGCGGCCAGACGCGGGATCACCACGGTCCGCACCAGCAGACCCGCGGTCTGCGCCTCGGCACGCCCGGCGTCGACCGCGGCCTCGACGTCGGCGACATCGCCGGTCACGTACACGTAGCCCTTGCCCCCGAGACCGTTGGCCAGCCGGATGAGCCGCACCAGCACCGGCGCGGTCTTGGCCGCGCGGTCGGCGGCCAGGATCGCGGCCGCCGCCGTCAGCGTCTCGATCACGCCGAGCGCGTCGTGATCCGGACCACCCACCGGACCGGCCAGGGCGGGAGTCACCATCGGGTGGAGCTGGGGGATGAAGATCTGGTCGAGGAGCGTCTCGGCGGCGACCTCCATCCCACGACGATGCGAGGCGCGCACCTCGGCCACCCCGCCGCTGATGAGCACCCAGAACTTGCCCGGTGACAGCGGCCGTGCCTCGACCAGCTCGATCTCGGCGATCTTGACCATCGCGTCGCCGACCACCGCGCCCTGGGCGATGCTGCTGGTTTCGATCGCGGCGATGGCGACGTTCATCACACGATCCGGAACGAATCGATCAGGGAGCAGCGCCGCAGACGGGTGAAGCTGCGAGCGGTGGTCATGCCCTCGCCGGTCGGACTGGCGATGGTGAAGCTGGTCGGGCCTTCGCCCTCCCAGCCCAACCCGGCGGCGTTGGGGCCGTTCTTCACGAAGATGCTGCAGTCGCACTCCCGTGCCATACGCGACAGCTTCTCGATGTTGCGCGAGTGCATCGACGCGGTGTGGCGGTTGCCCTGCTCGACCTCGATCGCGAAGTCGATGGCCTCGTCGGCGGTGCGGACCCGTGCGAGCCCGATCACCGGCATCATCATCTCGGTCCACAGGAAGGGGTGATCGTGATCCACCTCGGCGACCACCAGACGGACGTTCGGATCGCACGGGATGCCGGCCGCCCGGAGGATCACCGCGGCGTCCTTGCCCACCCACTTGCGGTCGATCACCGCGTACTTGCGCGGGCCGTTCTCCTTCTCGAACAGCATCCGTCGCAGCGCCTCGCCCTGGTGGGGCTGCAACACGATCGCCCCGCTTCGCGCCAGGAGCTGCTTCAGACGGTCGGCGATCAGCGACACGGCGATGAACTCCTTCTCGTCGGTGCAGATGATGTTGTTGTCGAGCGAGGCCCCGATCACCAGGTCCCGCGCCGCCTTTTCGAGGTCGGCGGTCTCGTCCACCACCGCGGGCGGGTTGCCGGGTCCGGCGGTGATGGCCTTCTTGCCGGCGGCGAGCGCCTCGCGCACCACCGCCGGTCCACCGGTCACCACGTTCAAGCGGATGTCCTTGTAACGCAGCAGCCCCTGCGCCACCTCGAGGGTGGGGGTCTCCACCGAGTGGAGCAGCGGCGCCGGCGCGCCCGCCCTTCGCGCGGCGCGGTTCATGAGATCGATGGTCAGGTTCGAGACCCGGCGGGAGTTGGGATGCGGACAGAAGATCACCGTGTTGCCGCCGGCGATCATCGAGATGCCGTTGTTGATGATGGTCTCGCTCGGATTGGTGACCGGGGTGATGGTCGCGATCGGTCCGTAGGGCGCCCGTTCGGCCAGGGTCAGACCGTGGTCGCCGGTCCACGCCACCGGGGCCAGATCCTCGGTGCCGGGGGTCCTCTCGGTGACCAGCCGGTTCTTGACGATCTTGTCCTCGATCCGCCCGAGACCCGTCTCCTCGACCGCCACCTCGGCGAGGGTGCGGTACTGGGTCGCCAGCGTGGCGCGGATCGAGTCCACGATCGCCTGGCGCTGCGACAGCGTGGTGCACTCGTAGGCGGTGAACGCCTCGCGCGCCGCCGCCACCGCCCGGTCGAGATCGGCATGCACGCCGAGCGGCCGCGTGCCGGTCGTCTCCGGACCGCGGTCGCCCTCGAGACGCTCCAGCACCTCGGCCACGATCGTGCCGATCCGACGCGGGTCGATGGCGCCGCCGGTGGTCTCGGAGCGCGCGCTCAGCTCACCACCCCGCTGTGCTTGAGATAGACGTCACGACCGTCCATCTCGACGGTGTCGACGATGCCGCAGATCACCGCGTCCACCGGACGGTCCTTCGAGACCTCGGTGAGACGCGCCGAGGACCCCTGGGCGATCAGCACCACCTCGCCGGTCCCGGCCCCGACCGCGTCCGCGGCGACCACCCAGTTGCCGGTGGGCGCGAAGTCCGGACCCACCTCCCGCACCAGGAGCAGCTTGAGGCTGTTCAGGTTGCGGTCCTTGCGGGTGGAGACCACGGTCCCCATCACCTGCGCGAGCAGCATGGCGCGCTACTTCTTGACGGGCGCGTTCGGCCGGACGATCGGCAGCACGTCCTCAAGCTGTGCGTGCGGACGCGGGATGACGTGCACCGACACCACCTCGCCGACCTTGGCGGCGGCGGCGGCACCGGCCTCGGTCGCGGCGCGCACCGCGGCGACGTCGCCGCGCACGATCGCGGTCACGTAGCCGCCTCCGATCTTCTCGTAATGCACGAGCTGCACCCGTGCCGCCTTCACCATGGCGTCGGACGCCTCGACCATGGCCACGAACCCGCGTGTCTCGATGAGTCCCAGGGCCTCTTCCTGCATGATGCCTCCTGATCGGATCCTCGTGGCCTCACGGCCGCGCGCTCACGCCGCGGGTCCGCCGTAGGGCGTCTCCAGCTGTTCGTCGGGGGCCGGGATGACGTGCTTCGACACCAGTTCGCCGATGCGTTTTGCGGCCCTGGCCCCGGCCTCCACCGCCACCTCCACCTCGGCCACGCCGCCGCGCACCACCACCGTGACCAGCGCGCCGCTGATGCGCTCGTAGCGAACCAGCCGGACGGCAGCGGTCTTGCACATCGTGTCGGCCGCCTCGACGGCGCCGACCCAGCCGCGTGTCTCGACCATCCCGAGCGCCTGTGCGTTCATCGTCTCGCGAGGGGCTCCCTCGTACCGGATGCGCGCCGCCATGCGGAATCTGCCCACCGGGCGCGACCCGAGGCACGCTAGCAGGGATGACGCACGGGCGCAACGCGCGCTCGTGGCGGCGGCGATGTGGCGGAGCGCGTCCCCGCGCCGCTTCCCGCGAACGGCGGACCACCTCGCGCCGCGGGAGCAAAGTCATGGGCCCCGTCGCGGACTACGATGTCATGCGCGGAGGCGATGACCGCAGACGGGGCCCTTCAGGGAGTTCCCCACTTCGGCCGTGCGCTGGTCCGTAAGACTCCTTCGCTCGCGATAGGGGGATCAGCCCACAGCCAGCCGATCACGAGCCGCGCAGGGAACACATCTCGTATTCGCGATGTCGGTCGCCCGACCGGCTTCGTCGGGCTTCGTGGGATCATCAGCGCAAGCCAGGTGCCATCCCCGACCCGACCGGAGGGCCGGCCTTGACCACACGCCGAAGCCACTGGCATTCCATCGGTTCGCGAGGTCGTCTCAGGTCCTGCGGGAAGCCACGAATGGGACTCGGCGAGGCCGGCAGGGAGGGGACGCGGGGGTTTCCGCCCAGGTGTTGGGTGCGCCTGGGCGAAGCGCCCAATTCCGCGGGAGACCGGGCCATGGCGGGAGCGGGAGCGCCGCGCTGGCGGGTCTTCAAGACCCGGAGCACCGACGCCCGACGAGCGCCGGCCCGTGTCGCGAGGCTAGACCGACTCGGGTGGCGCGACCTCGTCGGCGAAGTGACACGCCGACCAGTGACCGGGCCTCACCTCGCGAAGCGCCGGCGCCTCGGACCGGCACACCTCACGCGCCATGAAGCAGCGCGGGTGGAAGCGACAGCCGCCGGGTGGCTGGGCCGGGCTCGGGACGTCGCCGCCCAGCACCACGCGCCGGCGACGACGCGTCGGGTCGGGAACCGGGATGGCCAACAGCAGCGCCAACGTGTACGGGTGGCACGGCGCACGGTACAGATCGCGGCTCGCCGCCAGCTCCACCACCTGGCCCAGGTACATCACCGCGACCCGGTCGCTGATGTGCTCCACCACCGACAGGTCGTGGGCCACGAACAGGTACGTGAGCCCCATCCGCCGTTGCAGGTCGCGCAGCAGGTTCACGATCTGGGCCTGGATGGAGACATCGAGCGCCGACACCGGCTCGTCCGCCACGATCAGCTTGGGCCCCACCGCGAGCGCGCGCGCCACGCCGATCCGTTGTCTCTGGCCGCCGGAGAACTCGTGCGGGTAACGCCCGGCGTGATCGGCGGCGAGTCCGACCAGCGCGAGCAGCTCGGCGACCCGCTCGCGGGCCGCGGCGCCACGGGCGATGCCGTGGATCGCGAGCGCCTCGCCGAGCATACTCCCCACCGTGAGCCGGGGGTTGAGACTCGAGTACGGATCCTGGAACACGACCTGCATCTCGCGTCGAAGACCGCGCATCTCGCGTGGCGCGAGCCGGGTGATCTCACGCCCCTCGAATCGTACGCTGCCGGAGGTGGGCTCGATCAGACGGAGGATGCAGCGACCGGTGGTGGTCTTCCCACAGCCGCTCTCACCCACCAGTCCGAGCACCTCGCCGCGGGCGATCGAGAACGAGACCCCGTCCACCGCGCGCACCTGGCCCACCGTGCGTGAGAAGAGACCACGCCGGATCGGGAAGTGCTTGGTCAGACCGTTGACCTCGAGCAGCGGCTCAGTCACGCTCGCCTCCTAGGCCCCGTTCGAGAACGTGCGGTCGGCACCGACCGGATCGAGCGAGCCGGCGGCGATCCCGTCGGCGCGCCAGCAGCGGCTCAGGTGATCACCGTCGAAGGTCAGAAGTGGCGGGGTCTCGCGACGACAGCGCTCCTCGGCCAGCGGGCAGCGCGGGTGGAAGCGACACCCGGCCGGGAACGCGGCCGCGTCGGGCACCTGACCGGGGATCACCCGGAGCGTCTCGACGTCGCTCCCCAGACGCGGCAGCGAGGCGAGCAGACCGGCGGTATACGGATGGAGGGTGTGCGCGAAGGCCGCCTCGACCCGGCAGGACTCCACCACCTGGCCGGCGTACATCACCGCCACCCGGTCGGCGGTCTCGGCGACCACGCCGAAATCGTGGGTGATGAGCAGGATGCCCATCCCGATCTCGCGTTGCAGGCGTTCGAGCAGCTCGAGGATCTGCGCCTGGATGGTCACGTCGAGCGCGGTGGTGGGCTCGTCGGCGATCAGGATGTCCGGCCGGCATGCGAGCGCCATCGCGATCATGACCCGCTGACGCATCCCACCCGACATCTGATGCGGGTACTCGTCCACGCGTCGCTCGGGCGAGGGGATGCCGGTGAGCCGCAGCATCTCGACCGCCCGGATCCGGGCCTCGCCGCGGCCGATGTCCTCGTGCGCCAGCAGGGTCTCGACGATCTGCTCGCCACAGGAGTAGACCGGGTTGAGCGCGGTCATCGGTTCCTGGAAGATCATCGCGATGTGCTTGCCGCGGATCGACCGCAGCTCCGCGCCCGGCATGCCCACGAGCTCGCGGTCGCGGTAGCGGATGCTGCCACCCACGATCCGGCCCGGCGGGCTCGGGATGAGTCCGAGGATCGACAGCGCCGTGACACTCTTGCCGCTCCCCGACTCCCCCACCACCGCCAGGGTCTCGTGCGCCTCGAGGGTCAGCGAGACCCCGTCGACCGCGCGCACCACCCCGTCGTCGGTGTGGAAGTGGGTCTGCAGGTCGCGGATCTCGAGCAACGGCCCACTCATCCCGCTCTCCTCCCACCCGGGTGACGCGGGTCCGCCGCGTCCCGCAGCCCGTCACCCAGGACATTGAACGACAGCACGGTCACGAAGATCGCGCTCCCGGGGGCGAACAGCATCCAGGGGAAGCTGGTGAGCACGCGTACGCTGCGGGCCTGGGCCAGCATGTTGCCCCAGGACGCGGCCGGCTCCTGGACGCCGAGACCGAGAAAGCTCAACACCACCTCGCCGAGAATGTAGCCCGGGATCGCGAGGGTCGCGGCGACGATCACGAACGACATCGTGTTCGGCAGCACGTGTCGCACGATGATCCGGATCCGACTCATACCCAGCGCCTCGGCGGCGGCCACGTAGTCGCTCTCGCGGATGGACAACACCATGCCGCGGATCACCCGCGCCAGAGCCGCCCATCCGATGAACGCCAGGATGACCACGATACCGAGGTAGACCTGGGCGCTGGGCAGATCCACCGGGAACAGCCCGCGCAGGGCGATGAGGAGGTACAGCCCCGGGACGCTCAGCAGCAGCTCGGTGGAGCGCATGATCCCGGTATCCACCCAGCCCCCGTAGTAACCCGAGATGCCGCCCAGCAGGAGACCGAGGAAGAACGAGATCGCGATCCCCACCAGTCCGACGGTGAGCGAGATCTGGGCACCGTAGAGCAGCCGCGACAGCACGTCACGACCGGCCGGGTCGGTCCCGAGCAGGTGCAGA
>JBIOKD010000042.1:0-15400 GCA_044451485.1 Candidatus Eiseniibacteriota bacterium
GGCGCCCGCCCCCCCCCGCGTCGCCGCGACTCCGAGCGTCAGGAAGGCGGCGCCGAGAGCGACCGACAGCAGACGCCACACACCACTCATCCCTTGACGCTCCCCATCATGACACCGCGGATGTAGGCGCGCTGGAGCGCGATGAACAGCACCACCACCGGCAGTACGGTGAGCACCGAGCCCGCCATCATCAGCTCGGTGTCCTGCACGTGCTCGCCCGACAGGCTGGCGAGCGCCACCGGCAGCGTGTACTTGGCATCGTCGCTCAACACGATCAACGGCCACATGAAGTCGTTCCACGCGCTCAGGAAGGTGAACACCGCCAGCGTCACCAGGATCGGGCGGAGCACTGGCAGCACGATGGTCCAGAAGATCCGCGTCTCGCCGGCGCCGTCCACACGCGCCGCGTCGAGCAGCTCGTCGGGGATCGAGAGCGCGTACTGGCGGATCATGAAGATCCCGAACACGCCGGCCATGAACGGCACGACCACGCCCACCATCGTGTTCACCAGCCCCATCGCCCGCAGCAGCAGGAACAACGGCAGCATGCCGACCTGCGCCGGGATGACGATCGCCGCCAGCAGCACGCGGAAGACACGCTCGCGCCCGCCGAAGCGCAGCTTGGCGAACGCGTAGCCGGCCATCGAGTTGACCAGCAGCGAGACCGCGGTCGCCGACGACGCGATCACCAGACTGTTGGCGAAATACCGCGCCAGCGCGAGTCGGGTGAAGAGGTCGGCGTAGTGCGCGAATGTCACCACGCGTGGCAGCAGACGCGGCGGGAAGCTGTTGGCGTCGCCGCTCGGCATCAGCGATGCGGACACCATCCACAGGAGCGGCGCGAGGGTGAGCAGGGCGCCCGCCGCCAGCAGCGCGTGGAGCGCGAGGGAGAGCGCGGGACGCTTCACGGGCGGCGCTCCCGTTGCAGCCGCATCTGGATCATGGTCCCGACCAGCATGATCACGAACAGCAGGAACGCGATCGCCGCCGCCAGCCCCATCCGCCACCAGCGGAAACCCTGGTCGTACATCAGCATCACCACGGTGGTGGTGGCCTTGAGCGGGCCTCCCTGCGTCATCACGTAGGGCTCGGCGAACACCTGGAACTGGCCGAGCATCGTCATCACCCCCACGAACAGGAAGGTGGGCGCCAGACTGGGGAGGGTGATGTTCACGAACCGCGACCAGGCGCCGGCGCCGTCCAGCTCGGCCGCCTCATACAGCTCGTCCGGGATGCTCTGCAACCCGGCGATGAAGATGAGCATGTTGTAGCCGAAGTTCTTCCACACCGTGAGCAGGATGATCGCCGGGATCGCCCAGTGCGGATCCCCGAGCCAGTCGATGGCGGGCAGACCGATCCGGCCCAGCGCCCAGTCGATGAGCCCGTACTGGGGATGGAACAGATAGCGCCACACGATCGCGACCGCCACCAGAGTCGTGACCACCGGCATGAAGTAGATCGAGCGCCACAACCCGGGCAGTCGGGTGAGCTTCGAGCTGACCAGCAGCGCCGCCGCCAGCGAGACCAGCACCGACAGTGGCCCCCCCACCAGCACGAACACGAAGGTGTTGCCGAGCGCCTTCCAGAACAGCGGATCGGCCAGCTCCTGGGCGTAGTTGCCGAACCCCACCCAGCGCGCGGTGCCGGGCTGGCCGATGGCGTAGATGTCGAAGTCGGTGAACGACAGCAGCAGGCCAGCGATCACCGGCACGAAGAAGAACACTCCGATCAGCACCAGCGCCGGACTCACGAACATCCATCCCGCGCGCTGCTGGCGGCGCTCGACGCTGCCCCTCATCGGGTCACCCCGTCACGATGCCCGGCACGCGCCTGGAGCCAACGCCGCTTCTCCAGGATGCGGTCCACCTGGCGGTCGAGCGAGGCCAGCGCCGAGTCCGCGGGCAGGTGGCCGAGCACCATGCCCTCCACCTCGTCCTGCAGCCGGAGCGAGATGTTCTCCCACTCCGGCACCTTGGGGGTGGCGACGGTGCGCTCGAGCTGCACGGCGAACGCGCGCGAGTAGGGATCGTGGGTGAACGTCGTGTCGTCCCACGCGGCGCGGCAGGCCGGCAGATCCCCGGTGAGGTGATAGAAGCGCAGCTGCGACTCGGGGCGGGACAGGAACTCGATCAGCTGCCAGGCGAGCTCGCGGTGATGCGACCGGCGGAACAGCACCAGACTCGAGCCACCGGCGGTCGAGACGCCGCTCGCGGGTCCGTCCGGGCCCGGCAGTGGTGCGGTGCCCCAGCGTCCCTCCATCGCCGGTGACAGACGACGGCGGAACTCGCCGACGTCCCACGGGCCCGAGATGTACATGCTGAACGTGCCGCGCTCGAACTCCTGGTAGCGGTTGGCGATCGAGGCTCCCTGCACCGCCGGGGCGAGACCGCGCCGGAACAGGTCGAGATAGAAGTCCGCGGCGCGGCGGTAGGCGGGCTGTGAGAAGGCCCCGCGGGTGTCGTGGTCGGTGAGCAGCGGTGAGCCGGCCTGCATGCCGAACACGATCCACGGCGTGTACTCGTTGGTGGGCAGGAAGATCGCGTAGCGGTCCGGACCGGCGACGCGCTTGATCCCCTCCATCGCCGCGCGCCACTGGTCCCAGCGACCGGGAATGCTGTCGAACCCGGCGCGCGCGAGCAGGTCGCGACGGTAGAACAGGACCCGGGTGTCCACGTACCACGGCACGCCGTAGAGCATCCCGTCCACCACGTTGGTGTCCCAGATGCCGGCGAACGAGCGGGACTCGCCCACCACGGTGGACCCGGCCACCCGTGAATCGAGCGGCTCGATGGCGTGGAGCGCGACGAACTCCGGCACCCACGTGTTGCCCAGCTGGGCCACATCGGGGGTCGAGCCACCGACATGGGCGGTGAGCAGCTTCTCGTGCGCGGCGCCCCACGGGATCTGCTGCACGATCACGTGCACCCCCGGGTGCTCGTGCTCGAAGTCGTGCACGAGGTCCTGCACCACCTCGCCCTCGCGGCCCATGGCCCAGAAGCGCAGTGTCTCGCCGCGCTCGTGCGCGCCGCCACAGCCGGCCGTCACGAGCGCTACCCCAAGCACCGCCCCGAGTGCTGCAACGAGCGCCGCGGCACGCGTCGGCGTCCACGCCCCCGCGCTCATCGCGTCCGGGACCCGGCGAGCCAACCGCCTTCGAAACCGGCGCGTCGCAGCCCACGCACCACGTGTGGATTCGTGCGCATCACCCGCCACACCAGACCGCTGCGCAGGTTCTCGGCCATCGCCAGGATCGGGCCCTGGTCGATGCCGAGCTGGTCGGTGTCGAACCAGCCCAGACCGGGGACCACACGCCCGGCCTGCACCCTAGCCGGCCCGGAGAGGGTCGGACACAGCGCGTCCATGAATCCGTAGCGGCCGAAGAGCGTGTCGCCGTAGTCGGCGCGCATCGCCATCAGCACCGGCAGCGTCACCTCGGGCGCGAACGGCAGCGAGCCACCGGCGGCGCACGGGGCCACCGTGCCGTCGTCGCGGGTCTCGGTGAAGGAGGTCCCACGGGCCGCGTAGGTCATGAAGTGCCGCTCGCGTCCGTCGAGCACCAGGACGCCGTCGAACGGACCGTCACAGGCGGTGAGCCCCCACAACCGCTCGCCGTATCCGCGGAAGCCCGACGGATTCTCGATCGCGTAGCCGCGTTGCGCCAGCGTCGCGCGGCGGGAGTTCTCGAAGTAGTCGATGCCCTTCCCGCGCATGTAGGGATCCTGGATGCCGCGAAAGTCGATCCACACGTGGCTGTATTGGTGTCCGAACAGCGGCGCGAATCCGATGTACTCCTGTCCGTGGTCACGTCCCCACGCGTAGGTCTTGACGAAGTGGGCCCACAGCCCGTCGTCCGCCGGATGGGTCGGCGAGCCCAGTGCCAGCACCTGCAGGATCATGGTCTCGTTGTAGCCGCCCCAGTCCTCGGGCGTTGGACCCTGTTCGGGCGTCCATCCGAGCACCACGCTCGGCGGACGCACCGTGGCCCAATTCCAATCGACCCGGTCGTAGAGCGACTCGGCCATCGCCCGAATCTCGCCCTCTCGCGGGTCGGACCGGTCGAAATACGACTGGGTGAACAACACCCCGGCGAGCAGCAGTGCGGTGTCCTGGGTGGACAGCTCGACGTCCTGGAAACGCGTCCCGGTCCGGGGGTCGAGGAAGTGGTAGAAGAAGCCGCGATATCCGGTGGCACCATGGGCGGCCGAGTCCTGACGGGCATTCCAGAAGAAGCGCAGGGTCGTGAGCACGCGCTCGGCGGCAGTGGCGCGGGTCACGTAGTGACGCTCGACCCCGATCGGGTAGGCGGTGAGCGCGAAACCCACCGCGGCGATGCTGCAGAACGAGCGGGTCGGCCAGCGGTCGGGGGTGAGTCCGGTGCGCGGATCGCTCAGGTCCCAGAACCAGGCGAAGGTGCGACGCTCGAGGGTGTCGAGGAACGCGGTCTCGGTGGCCGACAACCGGTCGGGCGGCGGGGCCGCGCCACGCGCCGCGGCCGTGTCGTGACGCGACGCCGGCGCGCAGCAGCTCATGCCGACGACGAGCAACGCCACGGCGAGCAGACGCGCCATCAACTCGATGCTCCGGCCACGTGGCCTCCGCTCAACCGAGAACGATCTCCACGCGGTGCGTACGACCGTCCCGGGCGAGCGGGATACGCGCCGCGCCATCCGCCACCGGGACCGGTGCCCCGTCGAGACGGGCCTCGCGTACCGTGCCGTCGCCACCGCCGTTCAACACCGTGATCTCCATCACCGTGCCGTCGTCGGAGGGGCGCCACACCAGCTCGTAGCCGGACCAGTCGCGTGGGATGCACGGCCGCACCACCAGCGTGCGCCCCTGGTGGAGGCGCACCCCGAGCACCGACTCCATGGCCACGCGCATCATCCACCCCGAGGAGCCGGTGTACCAGGTCCATCCGCCGCGACCCACGTGCGGGGCGGCCCCGTACACGTCGGCGGCCACCACGTAGGGCTCGACCTGGTAGGTCGCGAGCCGCTCGGGGGTGGCGGTGTGATGCACCGGGGTCAGCATCTCGAGCAGCTTCGCGGCCCGGTCGCGGCGCCCCAGCTCGGCCACTGCCCGGACCACCCACAACGCGGCGTGGGTGTACTGCCCGCCGTTCTCGCGCACCCCCGGCACGTAGCCCTTGATGTAGCCGGGATCGTGCGAGGTGTGCTCGAAGGGCGGCGTCAGCAGACGGATCAACCCGTGACGCTCGTCCACCAGCTCGCGCTCGACCGCGTCCATCGCCGCCGCCGCGCGCTCCGGCGCCGCCGCGCCCGAGATCACCGCCCAGGCCTGGGCAAGCGCGTCGATGCGACACTCGTCGCCGTCGCGGGTCCCGAGCGGGGTGCCGTCGTCGTAGTACGCGCGCCGGTACCAGCCGCCGTCCCATCCGTCGCGCTCGATCGCGGCCCGCAGCTCGTCGCGATGTCGCCGCCAGCGTGACGCCCGGTCGCGGTCGTCCCGAGCGTCCACGAGCGGCAGGAAGTCCCCGATCACGGCGTGGAGGAAGAACGCCATCCACACGCTCTCCCCCTTCCCCTCGCGCCCGACCCGGTTCATGCCGTCGTTCCAGTCGCCGGTGCCGAACAGCGGGAGTCCGTGGGCGCCGGTGACCAGCGAGCGCTCGACGGCGCGACAGCAGTGTTCGTAGAGACTGCCGAACACACCCGCATCACGGGGCTCGAGATAGGCCTCGTCCTCACCCGGTGCGAGAGCGCGCGCGGTGAGATAGCGGACGTGCTCGTCGAGCACGCCGAGGTCGCCGGTGGTCGCGACGTAGCCGGCGGTGAGATACGGAAGCCACAACAGGTCGTCCGCGAAGCGGGTGCGGAGGCCCCGGCCGGCCGGCGGGTGCCACCAGTGGAGCACATCGCCCTCCACGAACTGATGCGCGGCGTGCAGCAGCAGCTGTGCGCGCGTGACCCCCGGATGGGTCAACGTCAGCGCGGCCGAGTCCTGGAGCTGGTCGCGGAAGCCCCAGGCGCCGCCCGACTGGTAGAAAGCGGTGCGCGCCCACATCCGGCACCCCAGGGTCTGATAGACGAGCCAGCCGTTCACCATGAGGTCGATGGCGTCGGAGGGCGTCTTCACCCGGATCCGGTCGGTGGTGTCCAGCCAGCCGCGCCGCGTCTCGGCGAGCGCCTTCTCCACCGCGCCGGGCTCGCGGCATCCGGCGACGAGCGCGCGCGCGTCGTCGAGGCTCGCGGCCGCGCCCAGCACGAACACGCCGGTGACGGTGGCGCCCGGAGCCAGCGTCACCGAGAGCTGATGCGCGAAACAGGGATCGAGACCCGCCCCGGTCCGGCCGTCGAGGACACCCCCACGCGCCAGCATGGCCGGTCGCGCCGGACTTCCCCAGCGGCCGAGGAACGCTTCGCGATCCGTCGTGTGCGTGACCGGTGAAGCGCCGGTGGGTGGCACCACCGCCGCGAACACGACGGTTCCGGCGAAGTCCCCGCTCCCGCCACGCCGTGCCAGCAGCAGCCCGGACGCGGGGTCGTGTGTGGTGACCAGCGGTGCCGTGCTGGCGCCGGGAAGGGTGCCGAGCACCAGACACTGGTACGACGCCAGCGACACCACCCGTTCGACGGCACCCCGGTTGGTGACCCGCACCCGCGTCAGCCGCATCGGGTCGCGTCGCGCGACGAACACCTCGGTCTCGAGCTCCAGCCCGTCGCTCACGTGCCGCCACCCGCTGGCGCCGAAGCCGTGGCGGACGACGTACTCGCCCGCCCCGGGGCATGGACCGGGCATCGGCGAGATCAACGCGCGGGTGCGGTCGTCGCGAACGTAGAAGGCCTCGCCGTGCGGATCGAGAAGCGGATCGTTGAACCAGGGGGTGAGCCGGTGCTCGCGACTGTTGCCGCTCCAGGTGCAACCGGCGCCGGTCTCGCTGACCAGGGTTCCAAAGCGCTCGTTGGCGATCACGTTCACCCAAGGCGAGGGTGGGCGGCGCGGCACGCCGTCCTCGTCGAGGGGCATCCGGATCACGTACTCGTGTCCGTCCGGACTGAATCCGCCGTAGCCGTTGGCGCGGAGGAGCGGCTCGTCGGGAAGACGTTCGCCACGGGGGTGTGGGGGCGGATCGGCGGGTCCGACCGGCGCCGTCGGGGTGGTCCGACCCGGATCGGGAAGCGCCGAGCCCACCACCAGACGCGCGTGCGCGAGCAGGGCGTCGAGATCCTCGGCGCGCAGCGTGTCGCGACGCAACGCGGCGAGTCCCTCCTCCTTCGGCAGCGATCCGGCAAGACCCGCCGCCCCCGCGTCCCACACCACGCGTGTCTCCACCGCGAGGCCGCTCGAGCGCCACCAGCGGTGCGTCGCCACCAGCTCGGCCACGCGCCCGGCGTGCTCGAGAGGCGGTGCCAGCGCCAACACCAGGGGCCGCAACGGATCGAGACCGAGGGACGCGAGCCGTGCCGGATCCACGAGCGCGCGCTCGAGCACCGCGGTCTCGGCGCCGAGACCCGGCACGCCGTAGAGCATCGCCCCGGCGAGCGCCGAGGCCCGCCGCGCACCGACCGGATCGAGACCGAGCGCGTGCGCCCGCGCCGCCGCGTCGGCGGCCGCGCGCGCCAGCGTCTCGCTCATCCGCTCGGCGTCCCAGCCCTCGACCAGCGCCAGCGCCTGGGCGCGATCGGGTGCGCTGCCGAGCACCCAACCGAGCCGTGCCTCGCCACCCGGCGCGAGCGTCAGCGTGCGCCGGAGCGCGACCACCGGGTCGAGCACGTTGCCCACCGTGCCCGACAGCGGTTCGCGACCGGTGAGTGCGCGGGGCGTCGCGAACCCGCGACCGCGTCCCAGGAAGCGGGCCCGATCGGTCTCCCATTCGAGGGTTCCCGGTCCGACCAGCGCGCACACCAGCCACGGATGACGCTCCTCGGGCGAGCGCGGACGACGGCGTGCCAGCAGCGCCCCGAGCGCCGGCTCCGCCTCGGTCTGGACGAACAGCTTGGCGAACGCCGGGTGCGCGGCATCGGCCTCCGCATGATGGAGCACGACCTCGGCCACGCCGGTCACCTCCAGACGCCGGCCGCGCCCGCTCAGGTCGCGCAGCGTCAGCCGTCGCAGCTCGAGCGCCGCCGCCGGGTCGACGGCCACCTCGAGCGTCAGCTCGAGACCGGCGTCACGACGGGTGAACGTGACCCGTCCGTGATCCCCGGCCACGGTGAGGGTCTCCCCGGAGCGTCGCAGTGGCTGCAGCGTCGGGGAGGTGACGCGTCCGTCGTCGAGATCGCGGACGGTGCAGAACCAGCCCTCGCGGTCCTCGACCCGGTCACCGGACCAACGGGTGAGCGCGTGCTCGCCGGCGCACGACTGACCGCTCCCGGCGGCGCTCACCAGCACCCGATGACGTGGATGCCCCAGCACCCAGGCGAGCGGGGCGGCCAGCGGGTCCACGGCGGTCGTGGACGACGCACTCGAGCGCGGACGTGGGGTGTCGATCCTCGGGCTCAACTCGGCTTGCGCTCCCTCCCGGTCATCGCAGATGCACGAAACGTGTGGTGTGGACGACGCCGTCGGTCCAAAGCACCGCGTGGTAGACACCGGCGGGCAGGGTCGCCGCGTCGAGACGGACGGCGTGCTCGCCGGCGGCGACCGGACCGTCGACCAGATGCGCCACCTGTCGCCCGCTCACGTCGATCACGACCAGGGACACCCGGGCCGGCTCCGGCAGCAGGAAGCGCAGCGTCGCCGCGCCCCGGGACGGATTGGGCCACACCGGCGCCAGCACCACGCCCGCACCGGGTGACGGCCTGTCCGCGACCGCGTCCGAGAACGGCACGAAGCCGGCGCGGGTCAGACCGGTCTGGATGTCGGCGTTACGCATGAACCGGGTCCACACCCCCTCGTTGCGGTAGTTCTCGATCATCAGGACGAACGGACCCTGGTCGATGCCCAGGAAGTCGGAATCGAGCCAGATGTTGGTGAGATTGAACGCGTCGAGGAAGCCGTACGCCCCCCAGATGATGTGCCAATTGTCGTACAGGTTGCGCAGCACCGGCACACACGCTTCGGGCGCAAACGCGATCGAGCCGCCGGCCGCGGTGGGTGTGATGGTGCCATCGTCGTTCAAGGACGGTGGCGCCCCACGCGCGTTGTACCCGACCGGTGGCGGCACGTCGGAGGCGGTGAGCCCCCACAACGAGTCGCTGTAGCCACCCCGGCCGAACGGGTTGGCGACCGCATAGGCCCGCTGCGCCAAGGTGGCGCGCCGGGAGTTCTCGAAGTAGGTGAACCCCTTGCCGAGCATGTAGCTGTCCACCTTGCCGCGAAAGTCCACCCAGCAGTGCGAGTACTGGTGCGTGAACAGCGGCGGACAGGTCAGGAACGTATAGCCGAAGAAGGTACCGTACTTGCCCGTGTAACCCGAGGTCCACGTGCTCCAGGCATTGGCGGTCAGCGGGTGGGTCGGGGATCCGAGACCGAGCAGGTACATGATCATCGCCTCGTTGTACCCGGTCCACAGACCGTAACCCCCGAATCCGCCGTTGCCCGCGGTCTCGGGCATCCAACCCATGTACAGACCCGACTGGCCGTGACAGAACCAGTTCCAGTCCGCGCGGCGGTAGATCGAGTCGGCGAGCGCGCGGATCTGGATCTCGGTTGGGTCGACCGGATCGGTGAAGTACATCTTGGCGTCGAGGATGCCGGCGAAGAGCAGCGCGGTGTCGATGGTGGACAGCTCGCTGCTCCAGGTGCGCCGCGCGGTACCCATGTCGAGGAAGTGATAGAAGAAGCCGCGGTAGCCGATCTGGCCGGTGGCGAGGCTGTCCTGGGGGCCGGTCCAGAACGTGTTCAACGTGGTCAGCACGCGCTGGGCCGCCGCCGGGCGCGTGACCCAGCCGTGGTCGGAGCCCACACAGATCGCCGACAGACCAAAACCGGTGGCGGCGATGCTCGCCGGTGAGGTCGACGTGCTGCGATCCTTGATCAGACCGTTGGCCGGATTGGCCTGTTCCCAGAAATAGAGGAAGCCGCGGTACTGGAGACTGTCGAGCAGCGCCCCCTCCTCGATGGCACGGGCCGGTGACGCGGCGAGCGTCGTCAGGAGCAGAGCGGAAAGCAGGATGCGTCGCATGGTGGACTCCACCCGGCCTAGAACAACGCGCCGAGACTGAAACGCTGGGTATTGCCCAGACGGCCTTCGTCCGCCCAGGCGTAATCGAACCGGACGCGGGTGCCCTGGATGCGGGTTCCGAACCCGGCACCCAACGTGAGACCCACCTCGGTATCGGTCAGGAACAGGTTCTGCCAGCCACCACGCAACGCGAACACGTCCCGGTAGGCCCATTCGGCCCCGAGACTCACGCTCTCGTTGTTGTCGCTCGGGTGAAACGCGTCCGCCTCGAGACGCAGCTGTTGTTCGTCGGTCAGCTTCCATGGGTAGGCCACCCCGACCCGGAACAGCACCGGCAGCGCGAACGCGTCGGTGAACTGGAGGGCCGGCAGCGCGCCGTTGTCGCCGAAGCGATTCGGATCGGCGTCGTAGGTGACGCGCAGATCGGTGCCGTCGAAGCGGGCGTTGGTCCCGAAATTCGACACGCTGGCCCCGATGTGGAGCCCCTTCGCCGAGGTGCGGTACAGGACCCCGAGCCCGAACACCGCGGCGCTCGCGCTGCTGTGCCAGATGGTCTCCTGCAGCCAGGTCACTTGCGCCCCGGCGGCGAACCGTCCCGAGAACTCGTGGCCGTAGCCGAGCGCGATCGCGAGATCGTTCACGCTGTAGCGAGCCCCGGTGCCCAGCGGCTGGGACACCGTGCGCACGTCGATATCACCCGAGTTGAGCGCGGTGACGCTCGCGAACGCGCTGCCCCACTTGCCCACCGGGAGTGCCGTGGCCACGTAATCGTAGCTGATCCCCGCGAACCAGGCGGCGTGCGAGAACTGCGCCTGGAACCGGTCGAGACGCCCGATCGCGGCCGGGTTGTAATAGACCGCCTCGATGCCGTCGGCCAGCGAGACCCCGGCATTCCCCATCGCCGCGATCCGTGCGCTCGGTTCGATGAGCAGGAAGGTCCCAAAGGTCGTGCCGGTCTTGCTCTGCCCCCACGACGGCGCGGCGAGCAGCGCCAGCAGGCCCATGGCAATCACGATGGGACGGGTCATGACGGGTCTCACTTGATCACCGCGAACTTGCCGAGGAACGTGCCGAGCCCCGGCGCGTCCACGTGGAAGACGTACAGACCCGCGGCGACGTCGAGATTGTCCTTGGTGCGCAGATCCCACGCCACGAAGCCGTCGTTGGAGCCGTCCTGTCGCAGGGTGCGCACCAGGTCGCCGTGCACGGTGTAGATGTGGATGGTCGAGCCCAGTGGGATGGCGCGGAATTCCATCCGGCGCTCCCCACGACCGGAGATCGCGAAGCGTCCGGGCTCGAAGCTCGCCGAGCCGATGTAGGGGTTCGGCACGACGTACGGACGCTCCTGCCAGCCGGTCTTGGCCGCGACCGCATCCACCCTCTGGGCGGTGGTGCTGAACGTGAACAGCTCCCCCGCCTCGAACGGGCGGGCCACCTTCAGGTCCCACACGTCCCCGAGCGACGGCGGCAGCAGCGGCCCGCGGCTCCCCTGCCCGGTGGTGTCGATCTGGACGCGCCAGGTGAATTGCGGTCCGGCGAGACCAGGCAGGTCCGTGGTGGTGGTGATGTCGATCGCCTCGCGCGGGTCGTCGAGCACACCCACCAGCGGGCCGCTGACTTGCGCGTCGCGGAAGGCGTAACGCAGCCTCACGTCACCGGTGTCGGTGTGCGCCGTCACCGCGAACTTGCACGGGATGATCTTGTTGGCGCCGGTGACCTTGATCGAGGTGTCCAGCACCTGGTCGCTGAACACGATGGTCAGGCTGTCCGGATAGCCCAGCCGGCGCAGATTCGGCGACAGACCGGGCAGTGGGATCACCTTGAGACGGGCGTTGGTCGGTGATCCGGGGCGCAGCCCGGTGTGCAGCGCGTCCACCCTCGGGATGCTGTCGGTGAGCACCATCGGCAACAGCCCGGAGCCGATCGCGCCGGCGCCGGTGGCGCGAAAATCGGACCCGAACTTGAAGATCGTCCGGTTCGCGGTGCTGTCGAACAACGTGTAGAAGAGCGCGTGCACGCTGTCGGGGCTCAGGGACGTGAAGCGGATGCCGAACAGGTGGTTCTCCGGCACCAGGTTCGAGTCGATGACCTGGACGTCCACGTTGCCGGTGCCGATGCCGGCGATGTGCTGGGGCTTGGCGGACGTGGCGCGCGTGTAGCCCGCCACGCGCGGGTCCGGCCGGACGTGCACCACGTTGCGTGGCAGGATCAGCCCCCCTCGGGGGGTGCGTGACACGGTGATCGCGTTCTCGGAGGGATAGAACGAGAGCGAATCGAACGGGCTGTCGAATCCGAAGTCGTACGCGCACACCGCGTAGTAGTAGTCCTGCCCGTTGGTGGCGGTGGTGTCGGTCCAGGTGTGCGTGAGACCGGTGTCGGTGCCGAGCCAGTAGGCCACCCCTTCGACGGTCTTGCGGGTGAAACCGCGTTTGCCATCCACGAGGTCGAACTGCGCGATCGGGGCGCCGTTGCCGATCGGTCCGGTTCCCCGGCCGGTGGAGATCACCTGTGGGTCTCGGAACTCCGGGTCGGTCGATCGGTAGATCCGATAGCCCTCGAAATCGAACTCGTGGGTGACCGGGTCGACGCTGCGTTCCGCCACGTCGTCCCAGTTCAGCGTCACGCGGTGGTCGCCGGTTTCGGCCGAGGCCGTGGGCAGGGTCGGCGGCACCGCGAACTGGTAATTGGCGTTGTAGATCTGCTGCACGGTCGTGATCGTGGAGCGCAGCTCGGTCAGGTCGGCACCATAGGCCAGCGCCAGGCTGAACCGCTCGTGATGCTTGGCCGGCAAGCGGAAGGGACCGGAGGCGAACAGGAACGCGATGTTGTAGTTCGCCGCCAGCGCCGAGTCGAATCGCGCGGCGGGATTCGTGTTGGTGAACTGCTCGTACAGCCGTCTCGGCCACTCCTGCTGGTCCATGTAGAACAGCACCCCGTCCACGACCGGGTTCGGATTGCCGACACCGGCCTTGATGCGGTTGAATTTGAAGCCGGTCAGTCCGATCTGATCCGACTCGTGCAGGTCGGTCTTGTCGAAGTTCGGCTCCCCCGAGGTCGGGATGCCATCCCCCTCGCCCAGGTCGTGCGTGTCCGGGACACCGTCGGCCCCGACGTCGTCGACGTTGATGTCCCAGTCCATGTCCTCGTCCCCGGTCCACCACACACCGGCACGGTAGGCGGGCCGGCGCTCGAGGGGACCGTAGGTGCGGAAGAAGTTGGTGGTGTCGTAGTGGGCGACGACGTAGGCGCGGATCGCGTCCTGCCCCACGATCTTTGTGCCCGGACCGCTGTCACGCGACTCGTCGGTGATGCCGTCCTGGTCGTCGTCGATGCCGTTGAACTCGTTGCCCGGGGTCTCGAGATACGCGTAGCCGACGTAACCGGTGGGCGAACAGTTGCCGGCGAGATCGCGACCGTGGCCGTATCGATCCCAGGTGTAGACGAGGTTCAGACCCGACGACTTGTCGAAGAAGGCGTTGTCGTCGTCCGACTCGGCGATGCCGTCGCACGAGATCGCCGATCCCCCGACTCCCGAATCCATGTAGAGGCCAAAGACCATGTTGTTGTAGTCGGTGGTGCCCTCGTTGGTGATGTCGTAGTGCCAGAAGATGACGTTGCCGGCCTGCGGGTTTGCCCACTGGAATCCCCGCACCTCCACCCGCAGACCGAGCCCGCGACGGGTGGGATCGGTGCCGTCCGGGTAGAAATCCCAGGCGTCGTAGAAGTCGTCGTCCATGACCGTGTAGCTCTCCTGGTCGGCCGCCGGGCGTTTGCCGAAGTAGCCGTCCCACGACTGCTTCCAACCCGGATCGCTGGGGTCGTCGAGCTTGTCGGGCCAGATCGCGGGCCAGGTGCGCGCATCGCTGCTGATGGCGGGCGAACGTGCGGGATTCTTCCCCGGGTCGGGCTCGAAGTAGCCGGGTCGCGGCTCGAACCGCATGATGCGGTTCAGATAGGGACTCAGTGCCTGGCGCTCGCGGTAGCCGGTCTCCATCACGTAGTCCTCGACCCCATTGCGCTGCCGGATCTTGGTCAGCACGAACGGCGTGATGCCGTCGCTGTAGTTCATCCCGCTGCCCTTCGGCACCTCCACCGAGTGGAACACGCTCAGGTCGACGTTGATCGGATCCGGGGGATAATCCCCGACCATCCCGAAGTTCCAGAACACGGTCCGGATCCGGTTGGCGTCGTGCGTGCCCGAGCGCTCCGCGTCGATGGTGCCACGCTCCCCGATGGGCACGGGGAGTGGCACGTCGGCGGTCCCGGCCCGCGTGGGGAGCGGCGCCAGCCATGCCGCCGCCACCAGGACCGCCGAGACACCCCACACCCGTCGCGCCGCCGCGCTCATGCCGTGTGCGCCGATCATGGCCGGTTGAGGGTCACGCCCACCTCGACACGACGCGGACCGTAGTAGCGTGTCGGGTCGGCGAGCTGCGCCGCGTCGGCGACCGGATAACGGGAGTAGTACGGACTCCCGCTGTTGTCGAAGACGAAGCCGTTGAAGTAACGGGTGTCGAACACGTTGAACACCCGGACGAACAGCGCCATCGGCAGGTGATGGGGCTCGAACGACTTCTCCCCTCGCAGGTCCACCGTCGTCGAAACCGGCTTGCGGCCGGAGTTGGCCTCGAGCCCGCCGCCGAATCCTGCGTCGATGGCCGGGGTGTAGGGCTGGCCACTGGCGGCGCGCACGATCGCGCTCACCGAGTACTCCGCCGGGCGGTTCCACAGGAGCTGCATGTTGAGCGTGTGGCGCTGGTCCCACTCGAACGGGATCTGACGCGGCCGGGGGTCTTCGCCGGCGGCGGCGCGGGTGGCGGTCTCGCGCGGGTCGCTCGAGTTCCCCTGCGCGCTCTGCCAGGTGTAGTCCATGGTCATGCTGAAGGCGCCGGGGGTGCGCCAGTCGAACGCCGCCGTGACCCCGATCACGGTGCCGAAGTCCACGTTGGTGTAACGCGGATACTCGGCGTCGTTGTAGGTGGAGATGAATTCGACTCCGAGCAGATCGCGGATGTCCTTGTAGAAGAGCGTCAGGTCGATCCCGATGTCGTCGGTGATCGCCTGTTTGTAGCCACCCTGATACTGCACCGTCTTCTCGGGCTTGATGTCGGGATTGCCCATGATCCCGTAGGTGATCCCCGAAGCCTGCAGGTCGGAGAGGATGTTGTAGTCCGCGTTCGAGAACGCGATGCCCAGGGCCGGGAGCTGGTAGAAGTGCCCGTAGGCGAAGTAGACGCCCGAGCGCGGCGTGATCGGGAACGACACCCCGATGCGCGGCGACACCGACGTCTTCACGGTGGTGGGCACGGGCGA
>JBIOKD010000043.1:0-15284 GCA_044451485.1 Candidatus Eiseniibacteriota bacterium
CCGCGTCGGACCGTGGACGTTGACTCGTCCGTCCCCGACGCATAATCTAACTTGTTGCTCTTCAGGCTCCTAGGTACTCCGGCGGGAGCGCCGGGCCAGGCCCACCACGGGGCCGGAGGTGTCATGCAGGAACAGGTCAGCCAGGTCATCGAGCAAGTGCGCCCGGTTATTCAGGCCGACGGCGGCGACTTGGAGTTGCTGAGCGTCTCCACCGACGGGGTGGTGACGCTGCGCCTCCAGGGCTCGTGCACCGGCTGCGGTTCGGCCGCGGCCACGTTGCGCAGCGGCATCGAGCGGTGGATTCGTCGCAAGGTGCCGGGCGTGCGCGAGGTGGTGGCGGTCTGAGAGCGGCGCGCGCCGACGAAGCGCCGACGTGTCCGCCGGGTGACCGGCAGCATCTCCGGAGCCGGCCCACAGGGGCCTCGAGGCATTCATGAGCGTTCAACCCGAAGACATCCTCACTGCGCTGGGCCGGGTCCAGGATCCCGACCTGCACCGCGACTTGGTCAGCCTCGGCATGATCGAGGATCTGGTGGTCGAGGGCGGTCGGGTGTCGTTCACCCTGGTGCTCACCACCGCCGCCTGCCCGCTCAAGGGCAAGATCGAGGACGACTGCCGGGCCGCGGTGGGCGCGGTGCCGGGTGTCACCGAGGTGGCGCTCCACACCATCTCGCGGATGCGCAAGAGCGCGAGCCCGACCGCCGACCGAAAGGCCCTTGAGGGCGTGGCACACGTGATCGCCATCGGCAGCGGCAAGGGCGGGGTGGGCAAGTCGACCGTCGCCGCCAATCTCGCCGTCGCGCTCGCGGCCGCCGGCGCCCGGGTGGGTCTGCTCGACGGCGACATCTACGGTCCGAACCTGCCACGCATGCTGGGCGTGCATCGCCAGCCCTCGCAGCGGAACGGCAAGATCGTGCCGGTCGAAGCCTGGGGTCTGACCTTCATGTCGATGGGACTCCTGGTGGACGCGGGTGAGGCGGTGGTGTGGCGCGGCCCGATGCTGCACGGGGCGATCAAGAGCTTCCTGCACGACGTGGACTGGGGCGAGCTCGACTATCTGCTCGTGGACCTGCCACCCGGCACCGGGGACGTGCAGCTGTCGCTCATCCAGCAGACGTTCGTGGCCGGAGCGGTGGTGGTGACCACCCCCTCGCAGGTGGCGCTCGAGGATGCGGTCAAGGCGGTGGCGATGTTCGACAAGCTCCAGGTCCCGGTGCTCGGCGTGATCGAGAACATGAGCTACTTCGTGTGCCCGTCGTGCGACACGCGTCACGACATCTTCGCCACCGGCACCGGCGAGCAGCGGGCCCTGGCGATGGGTCTGCCGTTCCTGGGAGCGATACCACTCCACCCCAATTTGCGCTCGGGTGGCGACGAGGGCCGCCCGGTGGTGGTCACCGAGCCGGACCAGCCCTACGCGCAGGCGTTGACGCGGATCGCCGGTGCGCTCGCGCAGCGGGTCTCGATCCAGACCCTTGGTGTCTCGGAGTCCGCCCATGCGTGAGATCTATCTCGATCACGCGGCCACCACGCCGCTGGCTCCCGAGGTGCTGGAGGCGATGCTGCCGTACTACGGCGAGCGCTTCGGCAACGCTTCGTCGGTGCACCGGCGTGGCGAGGCGGCGCGTGACGCGGTCGCGTCGGCGCGCTCCCGCGTGGCGGCCCTGATCGGCGCCACTCCCGAGGAGATCGTGTTCACCGCCACCGGCTCCGAGGCCAACAACCTGGCGCTCGTCGGCGCGCTCGAATCGGCGCCCGCCGGACGCCGGCGGCTGGTGGTCTCGGCGATCGAGCATCCCTCGGTGCTCGAGACCGCACGGGTACTCGAGACCCGCGGTATCCCGCTCACCGTGGTTCCGGTCGATCACCACGGGCGGATCGATCTCGAGGCGCTGACGCGTGCGCTGGGTCCCGACGTGGCGCTGGTCTCGGTGATGCACGTCAACAACGAGGTGGGCACGGTCCAGCCGGTGGCCGAGATCGCGCGACTCGCCCACGCGCACGGCGCGTGGGTGCACACCGACGCGGTGCAGGCGGTGGGCAAGCTCCCGGTCGACGTCGCCGCGACCGGTGTCGATCTGCTGAGTCTGGCCGGTCACAAGTTCCACGGTCCCCAGGGCGGGGCCGCGTTGTTCGTGCGACGGCGACTGAGGATCGCGCCGCTGGTGCACGGCGGTCATCAGGAGCGCTCGCGCCGGGCCGGCACCGAAGACCTTCCGGCGATCGTCGGTCTCGGTGCCGCGGCGACACTCGCGGCCGGCCGACTCGGCGAAGAAGCTTCGCGGATCTCGCGACTCGCCGAGCGGTTGTGGCAGGGTATCGACGGGCGCATACAGAAGGTGCGCCGCAACGGTGACGCCGGGAACGGCGGCACCGGGATCCTCAACGTGTGCTTCGAGGGGGTCGACGGCGAGGCCGTGCTGCACGAGCTCGACCTGGCGTCGATCACGGTGTCCACCGGCTCGGCGTGCAGCGCCGCCAGCCGTGGTCCCTCGCACGTGCTGCTGGCGATGGGATTGTCGGCCGAGGACGCGCATGCCAGCGTCCGTCTGTCGCTCGGCACGGTCAACACCGACGAGGACGTGGAAGCGGTGCTCGAGGTCCTGCCCGGCGTCGTCGCGCGTCTGCGCGCGCTGGCGAGCCCGGCACTGGAACGGAGCGCGTGAGCGCTCGGAGGGAGGTTCAGGTGAAGCGCAACGGTCCGCGCCGCGCGGGCAACGCGGCACATCGCAACGGGGCGTCGAAGGACGGTCCGGGCGGGACGGCGGCGGTCGACCGGACCGAGAGCTGGCGGCTCAAGGTCGGACTGGCCGAGATGCTCAAGGGCGGCGTCATCATGGATGTCATGACGCCCGAACAGGCGCGCATCGCCGAGGAGGCCGGCGCCGCGGCGGTGATGGCGCTCGAACGCATCCCGGCCCGCATCCGTCGCGAGGGTGGCGTGGCGCGCATGTCGGATCCGAAGATGATCCTCGAGATCGAGCAGGCGGTGTCGATCCCGGTGATGGCGAAGTGCCGCATCGGTCACACCACCGAGGCCCGCATCCTGGAGGCACTGGGCATCGATTTCATCGACGAGAGCGAGGTGCTCACCCCGGCCGACGAGGAACACCACGTCTGGAAGCACGACTTCAAGGTGCCGTTCGTGTGCGGTTGTCGTGACCTGGGCGAGGCGCTGCGTCGCATCGGCGAGGGCGCCGCGCTGATCCGCACCAAGGGCGAGGCCGGCACCGGCAACGTGGTCGAGGCGGTGCGTCACATGCGCGCCGTCCGGAAGGGCATCAAGCGGCTGAGCACGCTGCGTGACGATGAGCTGATGGCCGAGGCCAAGACGCTCGGGGCGCCGTTCGAGGTGCTGCGCGAGGTGGCGCGCACCGGCAAGCTGCCGGTGCCGAACTTCGCGGCCGGCGGGGTGGCCACACCGGCCGACGCGGCCCTCATGGTGGACCTCGGAGCCGAGTCGGTGTTCGTGGGCTCGGGCATCTTCGAGATCGGGCTCGATCTCGAGCCCAAGCGCCAGCGCAAGGAGCAGCTCCGGATGGCCCAGGCGATCGTCAAGGCGGTGACGCACCATGATCGTCCCGACCTCCTGGCCGAGCTGAGCACCGGTCTGCCGAAGCCGATGCGGGGCGTCTCGCCGGAGACGATTCCCGAGGACGAGCAGCTGGCCAAGCGGGGCTGGTGAGCATGACGCGTCCGCGGGTCGGTGTGTTGAGCCTGCAGGGCGACTACGCGCTCCACCGCGGGTCGCTCGAGGCGGTCGGCGCCGAGCCCCGACGGGTGACGCTCGCCGAGCACCTCGCCGGTCTCGACGCGTTAGTGCTGCCGGGGGGCGAGAGCACGACCATGCTGCGACTGATGGCGGCGAACGGGTTGCGCGCGCCCCTCGAGCGGTTCGTGCGCGCCCATCCGGTGATGGGCACCTGCGCCGGCGTCATCCTGCTCGGGCGCGACGCCGGCGGGCTCCCGAGTCCGCCGTTCGGGGTGCTCGACGTGACGGTCGAGCGTAACGCCTACGGCCGTCAGATCGACTCGTTCCATGCCCGGATCGAGGCGCCGGCGCTCGGTGGCCCGGTGGAGGGGGTGTTCATCCGCGCGCCCCGGATCCGCCGTGTCGGCCGCGGGGTCGAGGTGGTGGCGACGCTTGACCGCGGCGGCCGGCGTGAGCCGGTGGCGGTGCGCGCCGGTCGCATCGCCGGTCTGTGCTTCCACCCCGAACTCACCAGCGACACGCGCTTCCACCGCTGGTTCCTCGAGCAGGTGGCGGGGCTGGATCTCGGACGGTCCGCCGTGGAGCTCAACGCATGACGCCCGACGCCGCCGACCGCGCGGCGTTTCTCGACTTCATCGCCCGGCACCAGCGCTTCCTGCTCACCACCCACATCAATCCGGACGGGGACGGGCTCGGCAGCGAGGTCGCGCTGGCGCTGTGGCTCGTGGCGCGTGGCAAGCAGGCGCTCATCCTCAACGACGCGGTGGTGCCGCCGCAATTCCTGTTCATGACCGGCGAGGTTGCGATCGAGTCGTGGGAGAGCGAGCTGGCCGAGCGCCGCTTCACCGAGTCCGACGCGCTGGTGGTGCTCGACACCAGCAACCGCCAGCGGATCGGACGGCTCGCCCAGACCGTCGAGCGCTCGCTCCTCCCGATCGCGGTGGTCGATCACCACGCCACCCATACGCGCGGCTTCGGGAAGATCAACGTCATCGAGCCCGATGCGGCGGCGACCGGCGAGATCCTGTTCGAGTTGTTTCGCGAGTCCGGTCATCCGATCACGCCGGCGATCGCCGAGGCGCTGTACGTGGCGGTCATGACCGACACCGGATCGTTCCGCTACTCCAACACCGACCCGCACGTGCACCGGATGGCGGCCGAGCTGCTGGCGCATGGTCTCGATCCGCAGCGGCTCCACGCGCTGGTGCACGCGCACGCCTCGGCGGGCCGGATGCGGTTCTTCGGCGAGGTGCTGGCCTCACTCGAGATGGATTCCGACGGGCGTCTGGTCGTGCTCACCGCGCGCCCGGAGCAGTTCCAGCGACACGGTCTGGTCGGCGCCGACACCGACGGTCTGGTGGACATGCCCCGGACCATCGCCGGCGTGGAGGCGGTGGTGTTGTTCTCGGAGGCGGAGCCGGGCAAGACGAAGGTGAGTCTGCGCTCGACCGGCCGGGTGTCGGTGGACGGGCTCGCCAGCCGTCACGGGGGTGGCGGGCACGTGCACGCCGCCGGCATCCTGCTGCGTTGTGGCACCGACGAGGCGCGCGGGCGCATCCTGCCCGAGCTGCGACGGCTGGTCGAGCAGACCGGCACCGGCGCCACGGCGGCGCACCCGTGATCGGTGCGTCGACGGCGTCACGCGTGACGCTGGGCGCGCGTGGTCTCCGCCACCGCTACGCCGGGCATCGCGGTCTCGACCCGGTCGAGTTCGAGCTCGCCGGTCCGGGGGTGGTCGCGGTCGTGGGTGCCAACGGATCCGGCAAGAGCACGCTGCTCCGCATCGTGGCCGGGCTGCTGCGTCCGAGTCACGGCGCGACCGCGTTCGCCGTCGACGGACGTGACATCGCACCGGCCGAGCGCCGCCATCACGTCGGCTATGCCGCGCCGGAGCTGCAATTCTACGTCGAGTTCAGCGTCTCGGAGAATCTCCACTTCGCGGCCGAGGCGCGTGGTCTCACACGACCGGCTCAGGCGGTGGACGAGGCGCTGGCGCGGGTCGGACTCGCGAGCCGCGCCGCCGACCGTGTCGACGCGTTGTCCTCGGGGATGAAGCAGCGTCTGCGTCTCGCATCGGCGCTGCTCCACCGCCCGCCGTTGCTGCTGCTCGACGAGGCCGGCACCCACCTCGACGAGGAGGGGCGCCAGGCTCTCGAGGGGATCGTCGCCGAGGAGGCCCGCACGGGTCTCGTCGTGCTTGCCACCAACGAAGAGAGGGAGTGGAGACTTGCCGAACGCCAGGTCCGGCTTTCCGGCGGTGGTCTGGGCCATCCTGCGTAAGGAGTGCCGCAGCGAATGGCGGACCCGTTACGGACTCAACGCCGCGCTGTTGTTCGCGGTGACGAGTCTCACCGGTGTCAGCTTCGCGATCGGCCGGCTCACCGACCGCACCGACGTGCTCGCGGCGCTGTTGTGGGTGGTGCTGTTGTTCGCGTCGCTGGCCTCGCTGAGTCACGCCTTCGTGCGTGAGGTCGAGGGGCAGACGCTCACCTTTCTGCGGCTGGTGGCGTCGCCCACCCAGATCGCGCTCGGCAAGCTGGTCTTCAACCTGCTGTTCCTCGGGGTGATCGAGCTCGTGACCGTGCCCCTGTTCCTGGTGCTCATGGGCGCGCCGCCGGTGCACTGGGGGGCGTTCCTGGGGCTGCTCGTGCTGGGCTCGACCGCGCTCGCCACCAGCTCGACCCTGGTCGGCGCGGTGATCTCCCAGACGCGTGGGCGTGGAGCGTTGTTCGCGGGCGTGTCGTTTCCGCTGCTGTTGCCGGTGCTGGCCGCGGCGGTGAGCGGGACCAAGGCCCAGTGGGCGGGCAATCCGGTGGGGGCCGAGGTCCGGCTGCTGGCCGCGTACGCGGTGGCGCTGTTCGCGGCCAGCCTGTTACTCTACGACCACCTGTGGGAGGACTAGCCTGGGGCGGTCGGGGAGGATCGATGGTCTGGCGGTGGGTGCTGTTCGTGTGGATCCTGGGCTTCATCGTGCTGGCCTTCACCTGGGCCCCGCTGGTGCCGGTCCTGGGGGCGACCACACGGGTGCTCTACTTCCACATCCCCGCCGCGTGGGTCACGGTGCTCGCGCTCGGCTGGTCGATGGTGCACAGCATCCTCTACCTGCGCACCCGCCGGCTCGAGCACGACGACCACGCCGCCGCGGCGGCCGAGATCGGGCTCCTGTTCTGCATCGTGGCCGCGGTGAGCGGGGCGTTGTGGGCCAAGGCGATGTGGGGCGCCTACTGGAACTGGGACCCCCGCGAGACCTCGATCTTCTTCATCATGCTGATCTACGCCGCCTACCTGGCCCTGCGCGCCGCGGTCGACGACCAGGCCCGCCGGGCCCGGCTCTCGGCCATCTACTCCTCGATCGCCTTCGTGGCCGTGCCATTCCTGATCTTCATCGTGCCGCGTATCTACTTCACCCTGCACCCCGACCCGATCATCAACACCCGCGGCAAGGTGGACATGGACCCCAGGATCCGCTGGGTATTCCTGGCTATGTTGCTGGGAATGACCGGGGTCTACCTCTGGGTCCAACAATTGAGGGTTCGGGTGGTCCGGTTGGAACGCCACTTGCATCAGAATTGAAGCTTTCGGGGCCCGCCCCGGGGAGGAGAGCCTGAACGGGAACCTGGTGGTGATGGGGGTCGCCCTGCTGACGTGGGGGCTGCTGTTCTTCTATCTGTCCCGGCTCGAGCGCCGCATCCGGGACCTGGAGAAGCGATGAACGTGAAAATGGTGGTCGCCCTGGGCCTGCTCGCGGTCGCGATCGGCGTGGGTGTCACGAGCTTCAAGAAGTCGGTCACCCCGTACATCACCTTCACCGAGGCGCGGCGCTCGTCCGGTCTGGTGCAGGTGAACGGCGTGCTCGCCGACAAGCGGTACGTGCTCAAACCCAACGAGCAATACCTGAGCTTCCGTCTCAGGGACGACAAGGGCGAGATCCTGCCGGTCGAATATCACGGCGTGATCCCCGGCAACTTCGACCAGGCCACCTCGATCGTCGCGATCGGGCGCTATGAGGACCAGAAGTTCGTGGCCGATCAGTTGCTCGTGAAGTGCCCATCGAAGTACCAGGCCATGGCGCAGAAGGCCGGCGGGACCTCGTGAACCCCGGCCATCTGCTGAGCTGGGTCGCGTTCCTGGCTTCGGTGGTCGCCGGTCTCGGCTTCCTGGCCGCCGCCGGTGGCCGGGAGTCGGCGTGGCGCGTGGGCCGGGTCGCCTTCATGGTGCAGTGGGCGGCGTTGCTGGCCTCGGTCGCGTTCCTGTGGTCGATCCTGTTCGGACACCACTTCGAGTACCAGTACGTGGCCAGCTACTCCTCGCGCTCGATGCCGGCGCATTACATCTACGCGGCGTTGTGGGGCGGCCAGGAGGGCACCTTCCTGTTGTGGGCGCTGCTCACCGGGACGCTCGGTCTGGTGCTGATGCGGGTCCGGAACGATCTGATCCGCCCCGCGATGTTCTTCCTCAACCTGCCGATGGTGCTGCTCTCGCTCGTCACGGTGATGCGCGGGCCGTTCCTCATGTTCGCCGCCGGGCAGGTGCCGCCCGATGGACAGGGGCTGAACCCGTTGCTCCAGGACCCGTGGATGACCATCCACCCGCCGGTGCTGTTCACCGGGTTCTCGTCGCTGGCGGTGCCCTACGCGATCGCGATGGCCGCGCTGGTGCGACGCAAGTACGACGACTGGATCCCGGTTGCCCTGCCGTGGGTGGTGTTCTCGACCTCGATCCTCGCCACCGGATTCATCATGGGCGGGGTGTGGGCCTACAAGGTGCTCGGCTGGGGTGGCTATTGGGGATGGGACCCGGTCGAGAACGGCTCGTTCATCCCCTGGCTCTCCAACACCGCGCTGCTCCACGGGCTGCTCGTGCAACGGGTCACCGGGAGCCTGCGCCGGACCAACTTCTTCCTCGCCATCACCTCGTTCGTGCTGGTGCTGTACGCCTCGTTCCTGACCCGCAGCGGGGTGCTGGCCGACTTCTCGGTGCACTCCTTCGCCAACCTGGGGCTCACCGGATTCCTGCTGTCGTTCCTGTTCGTGGCGCTCGGTCTGGGCTACGGGACCTGGCTCTGGCGGCTGCGCGACATCCCCGGTCCCAAGGAGCCGCTGGGCGGATTCTCACGCGAATCCATGATGTGGCTCGGTCAGCTGGTGTTCATGCTGATGTGCGCGCTGGTCACGGTGGGCATGAGCGCGCCGCTCCTGACGCGGCTCTTTGGGCCGCCCTCCAACGTCCAGACCAGCTACTACAACCTGGTCAACGCGCCGCTGGCGATCGCCATGGGTCTGCTGATCGGCATCGCGCCGCTGATGCGCTGGCGCAAGCAGGACGCCCAGGCGCTGATGCGGGCGGCGGTGCCGTCGGTGGTGATCGGCATCGTCGTGGCCCTGGTGGCGGCGTTTTCGGGGGTGCGCAAGCCGGTGCCGCTCGGCATCCTGTTCGCCGCGGGTTTCGCGATGGCGTCCAACGTGGTGGTGACGGTGCGTGGCTTCCGGAGCGGATGGAAGCACGGGCTCGCCTACCTGTCCCATCTCGGGGTTTCGACGCTGCTGATCGGCGTCATCGCCTCGTCGGGCTACGGGGTCTCGACCCAGGTCCAGCTGCCGCGCGGCGAGGATCGGGACGTGCTCGGCTACAAGATGCGTTACGAGGGCGTGCAGCCCGGAAACCGTGGCCAGGACCGGGTGATCGTGGCGGTCAGCTCCCCGGGTCGGAGCTTCAAGGCGACCCCCGCGCTCTACTGGAGCGAGTACAACCAGGGCTACATGAAGAAACCCTACATCGCCCGCTACGCCGAGTACGACCTGTACATCTCGCCGCTCGAGATGGTGGGGCAGGGCGACCGGCGCGACTCGGGCAACGGCATCTGGTTCAAGAAGGGCGAGAGCAAGAAGATCGGCGGCGTGACCTGGACCTTCAACGACTTCATCCCCGAGATGGGGGACGTGATCCGGATCACCGCCATGATGACCGCCGAGATGAACGGCCGGACCGTTCCGGTGCAGCCGGTGCTGGAGATCAACCGCGGCGCGGGGACCATGAATCACAAGCCCGCCTATCTGCCCGGTGGCCAGACGGTGAACATCGTCACGGCGGATCCCAACACGCAGAGCGTGCAGGTGGAGCTGCCGGGCATCGAGCAGGGCAAGACCAGCGATATCCTGGCGGTCGAGGTGAGCACCAAGCCGCTCATCAACTTCGTGTGGATCGGCGCGATCATCATGCTCGGCGCGGCGTTCATGACCGTGGTGCGCCGGGCGTTGGATCTCAAGAAGCTCGCACCGTCCACCTGATCGACGTCGGGGGCGCCGTGTCCGCGGCGCCCCCGGTCATCGCCCGACCCGGTCCCCGACGACTCACGCGCCTTCAAGGGCCGCGCCGTTCGGGCCGATACCACGCGCATGATCCTCCCCGATCGCGATCGGCCCGATACTCCGCGTCCGGCCATGCCGGCGGGAGCGCGGGTAGCCGACCCCATGGCGCCCGTCCCCAAGGCGCTGTGTCAGGCCTGTGGCCGACCCGTGGCGAACTTCCGGAGCCCGAAGTGCGTTTACTGCGGGGCACCGGTGGCACTCGGGGCGCGTCTCGAAGCGGCGCCGGCGGCCCAGACCGCACTCACACCCGAGATGCTGCTCGCGCTGGAGACGGGTCCCAGATCCGCCGGCGATCAGAAGCGGCTGCGCATCGTGCTCCGGGTGGTCGCGATCACCATCTCGGTGATGGTGATCGGCATCGTGATCGCGCTCGCCCGGCACGCGAGTCTCCAGGGCACCGCCGGTGGCCCGGGCTCGGCGGCCGTTGGGGACGTGCGGAAGCCGTAGATCTGCCAATCTGTCGCCGATCATGCCATTCCGACAGACCGATTCGTTCTTGGCATCTGCACGGATGTGCAGTAAGGTCGCCGTGGTGCCAGGAACCCATGTTCGAGACACTCAACGACCCGGTCGACGTACTGACCGCGTTCGTGGACGGTCGCGTGCGCCCGCTACGATTCCGCTGGCAGGGACGCGTGGTGCGGGTGAGGCGGGTGACCGGGGAATGGACGCGGCGTGAAGGAAATACCCTGATGAAGTACTTCGCGGTCGAAGCGGGCGGGTCCGAGACCTACGAGCTCTGCTACGACCCGCGTGGTCCGCGCTGGCTCCTGAGCCGGGCCTGGTCGCCGTGATCGGCGCCCGGGCGGGCCACCGCGGCGCGCCGAGACGCTGGGTGCTGCTCGTCGACATGGACGCGTTCTTCGCCTCGGTCGAGCAGGCGTGTCATCCACACCTGCGCGGGCAGCCGGTGATCGTGTGTGGCGATCCATCGCGACGCGGGGTGGTCACCGCCGCCTCCTACGAGGCGCGCCCCACCGGGGTGCGCGCCGGCATGCCGCTGGTCGAAGCGCGGCGATTGTGTCCCGATGCGCACTATCTCGAGGGCGATCCCGAGAAGTACGTCGCGATGTCACTGCGGCTGCTCGAGCACTACCTGACCTTCACCCCCGATGTGGAGCCGTTCAGCGTCGACGAGGCGTTCCTCGCGGTGGGGGCGGTGGGGGGATCGCTCGAGACGGCACGCGCGATCGCCGCCGAGATCCAGCGTGGCGTGCTCGGGAAGTTCGATCTCACCGCCTCGATCGGGGTGGGGCCCAACAAGCTGATCGCCAAGATGGCCTCGGGCGTGAGCAAGCCGCACGGGCTCACCGGGTTCGATCAGCCGATGTTCCAGGAGCATTTCTGGCCGCTCCCGGTGCGGGAGTTGTGGGGGGTGGGACCACAGATGACGACCCGGCTCGGGGAGCTCGGGATCGTCACCGTCGGCGACCTCGCGCACGCGGATCCACGCCGGCTCGAGGCGGCGTTCGGGGTGATCGGGCCCCAGTTGGTCGAGGCGGCACGGGGTCACGACGAGACACCACTCATTCCCTACCACGAGGGCGTCGATCCGAAGTCCATGGGTCACGAGGTGACGCTGCCCGAGGATTGCCGGGACCCGGTGGCGCTCGAGGGCACGTTACTGCGGCTGTCCGACCAGGTGGCCCGGCGACTGCGCAGCGAGGGCTTCCGTGGCCGCACCGTGGCGCTCAAGCTGCGCGACCATCGATTCGAGACCCGCATGCGTCAACGTTCCCTGGGACGCGCGACCGACGATCACGCCCAGGTGTTCGAGACCGCCAGGGCGCTGTGGCGCGAGCTGTGGAACGGCGAGGCGGTGCGTCTCCTCGGCGTATCGGTCTCGGGGCTCGAAACGTCGGAGTCGGGCCGCCAGGAGGAGCTGTTCGTGACCGACGATCGAGCCACCCGTCTTCGCGACGCGATGGATCGGGTGCGGGATCGTCTCGGCGAGGCGGTACTGGTGCCGGCCGGCTCGCTCAGCTATCGCCGAGCCTTGGGTCACGTCCCGTTCGGTGTCGGCCGCGGGAGCGGGCCGTCGCCCGACCCGCCATGAGCGATGCCCCGAGCCGCGAAGACGCCGAGATCCTGGTTGGCACCTCGGGCTACTCCTTCGGCGACTGGGTCGGTCCGTTCTATCCACCCGGCACCCGTCCCGGGGACTTTCTCGAGTTCTACGCCCGGCACTTTCCGGTGGTCGAGGTGAACTCCACCTACTACCGGATCCCCGAGCCGCGGGTGCTGGCGCAGATGGAACGCAAGACTCCGGACGGCTTCCGCTTCGTGGTGAAGCTCAACCAGGCCTTCACCCACGAGCGCTCGCGCGACCCGGAGACGGCGCGGCGCTTCCTGGCGGTGCTGACCCCACTCAAGGACGCGGGCAAGTATGACGGTCTGCTGTTGCAGTTCCCCTGGGGCTTCCGACGCACCCCCGAGAACCGCGTCCACCTGGCGGCGCTGCGCGAGCTGTTCGTCGAGGAGCCGATGTGGGTCGAGTTCCGGCACGACTCGTGGCTCACCGAGGGGCTCGAGCGTTCGTTGCGCGAGCACCGCATCGGCTTCTGCGCCGTCGACGAACCCGAGCTGCCCGGGCTCCTGCCGCCGGTCACGATGGCGACGACACCCGACGCCTACGTGCGCTTTCACGGCCGCAACGCCGCGAATTGGTGGGGGCCGCGCGCCACCGGAGCCGCGGGTGGAGCCGATGCGGCGGGTGGCGCGGGAACCGCGGGAGCCGCTGGTGTCGCGCGGCGCGGTGGGGATCGCTACGACTGGGACTACACCCGAGACGAGCTGGGGTCGTGGATGCGCCGGATCGCCGAGCTGGCCGAGCGGTCACGCCGCGTGTACCTGTTCTTCAACAACTGTCACGCCGGTCAGGCCGCCCGCAGCGCGAAGCTGATGCAGGAGCTGCTGCGGCAGCAGGGGCTGTTGCGCTAGGAAGGCCTCCCGCCCGCGGGGCACGTTCCCGCGCGGCTCTTCGGTGCCCTAGAATGTGCCGTCCCGGTTCCTTCCCTCCACGCACACGGCGAGCCATCATGACCGAACGCACGCTGGGCCGATACCACATCGTCGAACGTCTCGGCCAGGGCGGGATGGGAGTGGTGTACCGTGCCGAGGACCCGCGTCTCGACCGTGAGGTCGCTCTCAAGTTGATCCGCGACGACGCACTCGGGAGCGAGGAGGCACGACGACGCTTTCGACTCGAGGCACGCGTGCTGTCGCGTCTGCTGCATCCCGGGATCGCGACGCTGTTCGACCTCGATTCGGACGACAAGACCGAGTTCCTGGTGATGGAGTACGTCCCGGGCCAGACGCTCGCCGAGCTGCTTGCCGGTGGACCGTTGCCCGAGAGCCGCGCGCGCGCGATCGCGGTCGAGATCTCCGAGGCACTGCAGGCCGCGCACGAGCAGGGCGTGATCCATCGCGACTTGAAGCCCGGCAACGTGGTCATCACGCCGCGTGGGCGGGCCAAGGTGCTCGACTTCGGTCTCGCGCACCTGGTGGCGGGCGGCGCTGGCTCGGTCGCGATGTCGAGTGCGGCCGGCACGCCGAGCTTCGCCGGCACCGTGCCGTACATGGCGCCCGAGCAGGTGCAGCAGCGTGGCGTGGATGCGCGCACCGACCTCTATGCGCTCGGGCTGCTGCTGCACGAGATGATCACCGGGCGGCCGGTGTACGAGGCCGACGACCCGGTGGCGACGATGTACCGGATCGTGCACGAGCCGGCGCCGAGCTTGCGCGAGGCGCGTCCGGGTGTGTCGCGCGATCTCGACGCCATCGTGACGCGCTGTCTCGACAAGACGCCCGACCGGCGCTTCCCGGACGCGGCCGCGCTGGCGCGCGCGCTGCGCGGTGCGACGGCTTCCGAGAGCATGGCGCGCGCGACGCCGCCCGATTCGAGCGAGGCGACCGAGGGCTACCGCTCGCTGGTGGTGCTCCCGTTCGAGAACCGCTCCGGTGACCCGGCTCAGGAGTTCTTCGCCGACGGGCTCACCGAGACGCTCATCACCGAGCTGGCCCAGATCGGCGCGCTGCGCGTGATCTCGCGCACCTCGGCGATGCGCTACAAGGGAGGTGGACGCGCGCTCGGCGAGATCGCCCGCGAGCTGGGGGTGCAGGCGGTGGTCGAGGGGTCGGCGATGCAGGTGGGGAACCGCGTACGCATCACGGTGCAGCTGCTCGACGCGCTCGCCGACCGCACGCTGTGGGCGCGGCGCTACGACCGCGATCTGACCGACCTGCTCGCGCTGCAAAGCGAGGTGGCGACCGCGATCGCCGAGGAGATCCGGGTCAAGGTGACGCCGAGCGAGCAGCAACGCATGCGGCCCCGGGGCCCGGTCGATCCGGCCGCGCACGTCGCCTATCTGCGTGGCCGGTTCCTGTGGAACCGCTACGCGGCCGACTCGGTGCGCGAGTCGATCGCCTGCTTCGAGGAGGCGCTGCGGGCCGACCCGCGTTACGCGCTCGCCTACGCCGGGCTCGCCGACAGCTACCTCACGCTCGGCTCCTCGCTGGCGATGCCACCGCAGGAGGCCTACTCGAGGGCCAAGCTCGCCGCGGAGCAGGGGCTGGCGATCGACGATTCGCTGGGCGAGCTGCACGCGTCGCTGGCCCAGGCGCTCAAGTTCCACGGCTGGGACTGGCCCGCCGCGGAACGGGCCTTCCTGCGTGGCATCGAGCTCAGTCCGGGCTACGCGATCGGGCGTTATCGCTATGGAATCCTGCTCGGGACCCTCGGGCGGCACGAGGAGGCCATCGCGATCTCGCTCCGGGCGCTCGAATTGGACCCGTTGTCGCTGTTCGTCAACACCGGCGTCGGCGACGTGATGTTCTTCGCCCGGCGCTACGAGGACTCGGTGATGTACTACCGCAAGTGCCACGAGATGGATCCGACGTTCCCGCCGGGCAACACCGACCTGGCGCGCTCGCTCGAGCATCTCGGTCAGGTCGAGGAGGCGCTCGAGTTGTTCCGCCGCGGTACCCGGCGCGCCGACGGCGTGGTGCCGTCGAGCCCCGGACTCGCGATCATGCTGTGGCGTGCGGGGCGTCACGACGAGGCACGGCGCACCATCGAGGAGGTGAAGCGCATCGCCGCGGAGCGGTTCGTGACACCGTTCGGCATCGCGTCGTTCCACGCCGTGGCCGGCGACACCACCGAGGCGCTCGACTGGCTCGAGCGCGGCTATCAGCAGCACGACGGC
>JBIOKD010000044.1:0-14885 GCA_044451485.1 Candidatus Eiseniibacteriota bacterium
CCCCCACCCGCACCCGGCCGCCGTCGCGGTGCGCGAGCAGCTCGATGCGCTCGCCGGGGGGCGAGAACTTGATCGCGTTCGAGATCAGGTTGGTGACCACCTGGGCGATGCGGCCGCCGTCGATCATCAGCTCGGGCAGATCGGGCTCGAACAGCGTCTCGAGCTGGATGCGACGCTCCTCGAGCAGGGTCCGCAGGTTGGCGGCCGCCTGCTGGAGCACCGGCTCGATGCGCTGGCGCTCGAGGTGCATGGGCAGCGACGCGGACTCGAGCTTCGAGAAGTCGAGGATGTCGCTGATCAGCACCAGCAGACGCTCGGCGTTGGCATGCGCGATGGTGAGCAGCTTGATCTGCTGCTCGTTGTTCTGGAAGTAGTGCTCGTCGGCCAGCAGCTCGATCGCGCCCTTGACCGAGGTCAGCGGGGTGCGGATCTCGTGTGACACCACGGCCACGAACTCGGACTTGAGACGGTCGAGACTCTTGGTGTGCTCGTAGAGCTGCGAGTTCCGCACCGCGATCGCCGCCTGCGCGGCGAACAGGATCATGAAGTCCTCGTCGTCCTCGCCGAACCCGCCGGTCTTGTCGATCAGCGCCAGCACGCCGACGGTGGCGTTGTCCGACACCAGCGGCACCGCCATCAGCGTGCGACAGCTCCCCGGAATCAGCCCGGGCAGCGGCAGTGTGGGATCGCCCTCGGCGGTGCTCGAACGGACCGCCTTCTGGCTGGCGGCGCACAACCCGAGCACGCCGTCCCCGAGACCGAACTGGGGGCCGCCCTTGGGGTCGGGCGCGAGCGTCACGCCGTGGGCCGCGGCGACCCGGAACTCGTCCGCCGATTCGCGCCGCAGGTAGACCGCCGCCGCGGTCGCCTCGGTGGTCTCGGCGGCGCGGGTGGCGATCAATCCCAGACGCGGGCCGAGCTCGAGGCTGACGCTGATCTCCTGACCGACGTCGTAGAGCGTGCGCAGATGCGACGTGGCCACCTCGACCCGCTCGCGCAGCTCGGCCTCGTGACCACGCAGGATCTCGTTCTTCTCGCGCAGCTCCGCGGTCATGCGCCGGTTCTCGAGCTTCAACCGGCGGTTGGCGATGCCGCTCTTGACGATCTTGTGCACCGCCTCGAGGTCGAACGGCTTGGTCACGTACTCGTCGGCGCCCTGACGCAGCGCCTCGATGGCGCTGGCGGTCGAGGCGTAGCCGGTGAGCACGATGACACACGCGTCGGGATCGGCCTGCTTGGCGTGACGCAGCACGTCGAGCCCGGAGAGACCGGGCAGATTGATGTCGGTGAGGATCACATCCGGGCGCACCTCGGGCAGCAGCCGCAACGCCTCCTCGCCGCTCTCCGCGACGGTGACGTGCAGACCCTCGCCGCTCAGGAATTCCTGGCAGACGTCGGCGACACTCGGCTCGTCGTCCACGACCAGCACGCGCGCCGGGGCATCCCCGTCGCCGTGACCGGTGTCGACCGGACCGATATCCATGTCGGATCCGCCGAACAAGCGCCCCCCTAGTGGATGCGCGGCGCCGGCGCGGTGCTCACCCGCCGGCGTCCACCCTTCTTCGCCAGACCGAGCGCCTTCTCGGCCTGGTCCAGCAGCTCCAACGTTTCGGTCGCGCCACGCGGGCCGGTGGCGCAACCGAACGACGCGCTGATCCTGCCCACGCGCTCGAAGCGGTGCTCCTCGAGCGCACGAGCCAGACGTTCGGCCACCCGTGCGCCGGGTTGCGGCTCGGTGCCGGGCAACAGGACTCCGAACTGGTCGCCACCCATGCGCGCCACCACGTCGGATTCGCGCAGCGCCAGACGCAGCACCAGCGCCGCCTCGGAAAGCACCCGGTCGCCCGCGGCGCGTCCGTACTTGGTGTTCAGCGCCCCGAAGTGGTCGAGATCGATCATCACCAGCGTCACCGGCTGGGCGTCGCGCCGCGAGCGGGACAGCTCCTGGGCGATCCGCATCCGCAACGTGGCGCCATCGGGCAGACCGGTGACCGGGTCGCGCCCGGGCTGGTTGCGCAGCCGCTCCAGCTCGAGACGGGTGCCGAGTGCGGCGCCCAGCGCGCCGGCGGCGGTCCGCACCAGGCTGTAGCGGTCGGCGTTCCACGGCCGGCCGGTCGGCGCCACCAGATCGAGTGTCCCGACCTGCTCGTCGCCCCGGCGCAGCGGGATCGTGAGACAGGCACGCAGCTCGCCGGGCTTCTGACGCCAGCGGCCCCGCGCGCACCACGGCTCGAGCTCCCCCCCGGGCCCCATCGCGTGCAGCGCCACGCCGTCACAGTCGAACGCCACGGCCAGGTCGTCGAGCGCGCGCTGCATCGAGCGCCGGTCCGAGGACAGCAGCGCCTCACACGCCGCCCACAATGAGCTCGAGGCGCGCCGCCGCTGGCCGATGCGATCGCCGTCCCCGACCCTAAGCGGGCGTTCGGTCTCGATCCCGGGGCGGTCAGCCGCGTGGTCCGCCATGACGCCCTCCATCACGATCCGGTGACCGGTCGTCGTCACGCAGCTGCGCGCGCAGCTCCGCCAACCGGCGCGCGACCTGCTCGATACGCGCCGCCTCGCGAAGGATCACCTCGAGCCGGCCACGACCACGCGGCTCCTGACCCGCGGGACCCATCAGCAGGAGCTGCGCGTTCCCCCCCACCCCGACCAGCGCGTTGTTGATCTCGTGGTGCGCCCGCAGCACCTCGGCCGCCGCCTCCGACCAGCTCCGTTGTGCGCTCCACCAGCGCTCGGTCGCGGCGTCGAGCCGCGCCGCGCCGGTCTCGTCGCCGGCCGCCGCGAGCCCCGCCGCGAGCTGCTGCAGCTCGACGTGGAACGCGCGCCACGGCGGCGCCGGCAGCCCGGGCTCGGAGTCGGGGGCGAGCGCCATGATCAGGCCGCCTCCGCCACGGCGTGCGCAAGACGCAGACGCAGCCGCGACATCGCGCGGGTGTGCACCTGCGAGACCCGCGACTCGGAGATGCCCAGCGCGCGGCCGATCTCCTTGAGCGTCATCTGCTCGTAGTAGTAGAGCGCCACCACCAGACGCTCCTGCTCGGGAAGATGGTCGAGCGTGCGCAGCAGCAGCAGCTTGTCCTCCTCCTCGGCCAGCCGCTCCTCGAGGTTGACGGCGGTCGGGTCGGGAAGGTGGTCGGCGAGCGTCGAGGGCTCCTGGTCGTCGCCCGAGCGAGCCTCGTCCAGCGACACCAGCACCGCGCCCCGCACCTGGTCGAGCATCCGGAAGAAGTCCTCGCGTGACATCCGCATCTCGCGCGCGACCTCCTCGTCGCTCGCGGCGCGTCCCAGCTTCTGGTCGAGCTTGCGGGTCACCCCATCCAGGTTGCGCGCCTTGCGTCGCATCGAGCGGGAGGCCCAATCGAGGGCCCGGAGCTGGTCGAGCACCGCGCCCTTGATCCGCCACACCGCGTAGGTCTCGAACTTGACGCCCTTGTGGGCGTCGAACTTGGCGTGCGCGTCGAGCAGACCCAGCACCCCCGCCGAGTACAGGTCCTCGTGGTCGACGTTCCGGGGCAGCGTGGTCGCGATCCGCTCCACCACGTGTCGCACCAGCGGCGCGAACCGCTTGAGGAGGTCGTCCTTCGAGTACGTCACCGCCGCCGGCGGCCGCTTGCCCCGTGGCACCACCTTGAGCGCCGGCATCGCCTTGAGCGACGACACCGGTTTGAGCGACGGCCGGACGGGTGCGCGACGCGTGGTGGCACGCGACACACGGGCCGTGGACACGGTGGTCTTGACGGGTGCACGACGAACGGCGGTGGCGGCGCGGGGCATGGCTCCTCCTAGGCTTCGAGCCGTTGCGGGACCGTGGGGGCGGTCGTGGATTCGGGGTCGATGACGTGTCCGTCCCACAGCCGCGCCGCGATCGCCTGATAGGCGAGCGTGGCCGGTGCGTTCGGGAACGCCAGGACCGCCGGTTCCTGCAGACGCGCGGCGCGCGAGATGGCCGGGTCGAACGGCACCGAGCCGAGCACGTCGAGATCGATCTGCAGAAATCGTCGGGTGACGAGCCGGATGCGGTGGGCGGTCTCCTCCGCCTCCTCCGCGGTGCCGGCCATGCTCACCACCAGGTGCGGCGGGCGGTTGAGCCCGCGCTGGTGCAACACCTTGATGAGCGCATACGCGTCGGCAAACGCCGGCATCTCGGGCGTGGTGAGCACGATGACGTCGTCGGCGGCCCGGGCGATCGCGGTTCCGGTGACCGACAGCCCGGCGGGCACGTCGATCAGGATCAGGTCCACGTCGGTCTCGAGCTGGCCGAGACCACGCAACAGACATTCGCGACGGTAGTCGTCGAGCTCGGCGAGCTCCGGTGAGCCGGCGCCGGCGGGAACGAGCTGCACGCCACGCGGGCCTTCGATCACGATCTGGTCGAGGGTGCGCTCGCCGCCCAGCCAGTGCTGCAGGTCCCAGCGCGGATGGACGCCGAGCAGCAGATCGAGACTCGCCTGCTGCAGCTCGGCGTCCACCAGCAGCACCCGCGCGCCACGCGCGCCGAGCGCCACCGCGACGTTGACCGCGAAGTGACTCTTGCCCACCCCGCCCTTGCCACCGGTGATCGCCACGGTGCGGACGTGCGGACGCGCCCAACGCGCCGGATGATCGATCGGCGACGCGGAAGGGGTTCCGGCCGCGACGACCTCGAGCGGGACCGGTCTCAGCGCTCGCCGACGGCGGGCCATGCCCGGTTCCTCCCGATCACGGACCCGCCGTCCGTGGCCACCGTGAACAATCCGTCGAGAAAACGCCAGTAGCGCAGCTCGTGGTGACAGCGCGCGAGTGGCCGCTCGAATCCGAGCCGTTCGAGCCGGCGCTGCTCCTCGGCGAGCGACGCGATCGCGGCGCGCACCGCGTCCAGACGCCCCATCGCCGTGGCCGGCATGTCGCGCCGCGGGTCGGAGGCGGAGGTGAGCGGGGGCGTCACGCCGCTCTCCGCAGACGCACGGGACGGGCGCGACGCTCGGCGCGGGACAGCTCGTCGAACAGCGCGTCCAGCGTGCGCTCGACCTGACGCACCGACACGCCGAGCGTGGCGGCGATCTCGATCGGGCGCATCCGCTCGACCAGCAGCAGCATCAGGGTCAGACGCTCGCGACGGGCGTGACGCCCGATCACCCGGGTGATGCGGGCGCGGGTGGTGGCCCGGCCGCGGCGCGATCCGCTGGCGAGCGTCGCGCTCATGCGGCCTTCCGCAGGTTCGTGCGGCGGGCGCGTGGAGCGGCGGTGGCGGGACGCGACGCGGACCGGCGCGTGCGTCGTGCCGACGACGGCTGCCCGAGCGCGCGATGCACGGCGAGACGCAGCAGGTCGACACGGAACGGCTTCGAGAAGCAGTCGGCGACCCCGGTCTGACGCAGCTCACGCAGCGTGTCGGGGTTGCCGTAGGCGGTGACGATGATCACCGGTTGCGCGTGCCGGCCCCGCTTGAGCTTGCGTGCCAGCTCGAGACCGCTCATCCCCGGGAGACGCAGGTCGGAGATGACCAGGTCGCTGCGCGCGCCCTGGAGCCAGCGCCATGCGTCTTCGGCGGTCCGGAAGGTGTCGATCGTGAAGCCGTCGTCCGAGAGTCCCTCCGCCAGTGCCCACGCGGTGGTCGGCTCGTCCTCGACGATCAGGATGTGGGGCATGGCTCGGGGCTCTCCGCTGGGGAACCTGGACGGAGAAGCTCTGTGCAGCGCCCGTGCCAGTGGTCGGAACGTCGTCCGACCCAGACGCGCCACCCGAGGCGGCGCGGCGGACGAGTCGGCCGGGACGCATGGATCGAGCCGGCGAGATCCGTTGACGGCAGTGATTTAGGCGATACCGCTCAAGCGGCCAGGGGACGCTGCCGAAGGTGTCGGATTGGCCTCACGGGGGGACCGGGTTCGCGACATGCCCGGCGCGCGATGCGAATCGCCCGCTCAACCTCCTTCCGCTCCGAAGGGTGGAGGCGCGCGAAACTGGCCGGTTCGAACCCCGGCCCCGGCGGTCCTGAGAACCGCGCGTCACCAGCCCGCTCCGGGCCATCCGCGTGATCGCGTCGTGCCCGCGGCGGGGAGTTCGCGGCCAACGCCGTGCCCAGCCACGCCGGTCCGCCCTCAGCCCTCGGAGTCGCCCTCGGCGTCGTCCTCGATGCGGAACTCCTTGAGCTTGGTGCGCAGGGTTTGACGCGAGATGCCGAGCATCTGCGCGGCGCGCGTCTTGTTCCCCTCGCACACCCGGAGGGCGTGCTCGATCGCGAGCCGCTCGATCTCGGCGAGCGGCCGCACCACCCCGGGCGGGAACGGATCCACACCCGAGGCCGGCGCCGGACCACCACCCCCGGCGCGTGGACGCAGCTCCTCGGGCAGGTGCTCGAGACGGATCTCGTCGTCGGCCTCGAGGATCAGCACCCGCTCGATGACGTTGCGCAGCTCGCGCACGTTTCCGGGCCACCGGTAGTTCAACAGCGCGGTCATGGCCTCGGGGGCCAGCCGCGCCGACTCGCGACCCAGCTCGCGGCTGAAGCGCTCGACGAAATGCGCCGCGAGCACCTCGATGTCCTCGCGACGTTCGCGCAGCGGCGGCATCTCGATCGGCACCACGTGCAGACGGAAGTACAGGTCCTCGCGAAAGCGTCCCTCCGCCACCATCTTCTTGAGGTCGCGATGGGTCGCGGCCACCATGCGCACGTCGACGCTGATGTCCGCCTGGCCACCCACCCGGCGGAAGGTGTGGCTCTCGAGCACCCGCAGCAGCTTGGACTGCAGCGCCACCGACATCTCGCCGATCTCGTCCAGGAACAGCGTGCCCTGGTCGGCCAGGTCGAACAACCCCTTCTTGAAGGTCTTGGCGTCGGTGAACGCGCCCTTCTCGTGACCGAACAACATGCTCTCCAGCAGCTGTTCGGGGATCGCGCTGCAGTTCAGGTCCACGAACGGGCCGTTGGCGCGCGGGCTGTGCGCGTGAAGGTAGCGCGCCATCAGCTCCTTGCCCGCCCCGGTCTCGCCCTGGATGAGCACCGTGCTCGCGCCACTCTTGGCGGCGCGATCGAGTCGCTTGAGCGCGCCCTGCAGACCCGGGCTTCGACCCAGGATGGGCAGCTCGACGGCCCCGCTGGAGCGCAGGTGCTCGACTTCGCGCTTGAGACGCGAGTGCTCGAGGGCGCGCCGAACCACGACCTCGAGATGCTCGAGGTAGGGCGGCTTCTTCTCGATGAAGTCGTAAGCCCCGAGACGCGTCGCCTTGACCGCGTGCTCCACGCCGCCGTGACCGGTGAGCATGATCACCGGGACCGACGGGTCCTCCTCGCGCAACCGGCGCAGCACTTCGAGCCCGTCCTCGTCGCCCAGACGCAGGTCGAGCAACACCACGTCGGGGCCCTCGTCGCGCACCGCCGCGAGCGCCTCGCGCCCGCCCGGGGCCTCGAGCGGCCGGAATCCCGCGTCGCGCGCCCACTCGCCGATGGTGAATCTCAGCGAGCGTTCGTCATCGACGATCAGCAGCGCCGGAGCGCCGACGGTCTGCGGCACCGCCTCGCCTTTCGCCATGTCGTTTCTCCATCGGGAAGTCGAGCAGGACGGTCGTGCCCTTGCCCTCGCGGCTCGCCACCGCGATCGACCCGCCGTGCTCGTGCATGATGGTCTGCGAGATGGACAGGCCGAGGCCGGTGCCACCCGCCTTGGTGGTGAAGAAGGGATCGAACAACTTCGTCTGCACACCCTTGGGCATGCCGACACCGGTGTCGATGACCCGCACCTGCTGGTACTCCAGCCAGCGCGACCGGTCATCGCGCGCGCCGGAGCGGGCGCGCGGCCGCGCCCCCAGATCGGCGTCCCGCCGGCCCGGACCGCGCGCCGGGGCACGCCGTCTCAACCGGCGCACCTCGTAGCGCAGCGTACCTCCGGCCGGCATCGCCTGCACGGCGTTCAGGGTGACGTTGAGCAGGACCTGGGTGACGAGGTCGGCATCGATCCACATCGGGCCGAGTCGCGGGCCGACATCGAGCTCGACCGACACCCCGGCGTGCTCGATGGCGTCCGCCGCCAGCTGACGGACCCGCTCGATGCACGGCTCGAGCCGGCTCGGCTTCAACTCCGGCACCCGGGGGCGCGCGTACTGGAGGAGACTCGTCACGATGCGGTCGAGACGCGACACCTCGTCGAGGATCACGGTCACGAAGCGGGCGCGCTCGTCGCGGGGCTCGAACCGCCGCAGCAGCACCTGGGCGCTGGTGCCGATACCGGCGAGCGGATTGCGGATCTCGTGCGCCACACCCGCGGCGAGCTGGCCTAAGGTGGCGAGCCGCTCGTGGCGGCGCAGCTCCTGCTGCATGCGGCGGACCCGGGTCTGATCGGCGATCGTGAGCACCAGCCACGGCGGCCGGCCGAGCCGGTACCCACGCAGCGACACCGGCAGCTCGGCGCCGGAGGGCGTGGCGAGCACCGCCTCGCGCTCGGTGCGCAGACGCCGGTACGCCTCGCGCACCGGATCGTCGCCGGGCACCAGGGTGCGCACTAGCTGGTTCGCCGCGCGACCCCGCGCCCGTCCCCGGGCGATGCCGAACAGCTTCTCGGCGGCGGGGTTCATGTCGTGGACGCGCGCCTCGGGATCGAGCACCAGCACTCCCGACTCGGCGTCGGCGAACAGCACGGCGGCGAGCTCGGCGAGCGGCGGCTGCCCTCGTCCGTGAGGGGTGCGGGTCGTGGGTGCACCCGCGGCTGGGCGTTCCATCCGACGCAGTATAGGCGAGCGGACGCGCCGGGCGGTAGGCCGCTCCGAGACACGCGCTATCACGCGTGAACGCCGCCGCGTGTCATCCTCGGCGGGCTGTAGAATCCGGCGGGCGCCGACCTCAGCCGCGTCGCAGCGCGCGCAGCACCGCGTCGACGAGACGGTGACGCACCTCGAGGCGATCGTAGTGTCCGGTGGCCATGCGATGCTGGGCGGCCGTGACCTTCGACCAGCGAACCGCCTCGGTGCGGCCGGCTCCGGTCAGGGGGACGATCTTTCCGGTCTTGCGGCTCTTGCGCCTTCTCGGTGCCATCGGTCCTCGCGACGCGACCGGCACGGTCGCGTGTGCTGCCGTCGTCCCGAGTCGCCGCGAGCACGACTCTCTCGGCAGCACTCGGCGCCTATCGCGGCGGGGTCCCTCCGCCCTCGGGCTTGCCGCCCTCCGGCTTGGCACCCTGCGCGCGTCGATTCTCCTCCTGGATCCGGGCGTAGATTTCCTCGCGGTGCACCTTCACATCGGGCGGGGCCTCGATGCCGAGCTTCACCTGCCCGGAACGGACCTCGAGTACGGTAATCTTCACCGAATCCCCGATCCGGATGTTCTCTCCTAACTTCCTTGTTAGGACCAGCATCGCGATCGCTCCTCCACTCCCGTCACCGGGATCCGATCCCGGATAAGAGGCGTATCGGCAAGCAGGGCAAGCAACTTGAGGCGAGGATAGCCCGAGCAGGGCCGCCACGTCCAAGTGAGAAGTTGGGTTGACAGCGCCGCCCCGGTTGCTACGCTCCCGCCCGACCGGGCATCCGGGGCCGTGGATCGCGGCCGCCGGGGGCCCAAACCGCCCGCAAGGAGCGCGGGCGAACGCCCTTCCCGGAGGCCCGTCAGGGGGGCTCCGAGGGGACACGGAGGCCGGCATGGAACGCGGCTCGACGGCACACCCCCTGTCCTTGCTGGTGATCCCGGTGGCCGCCATCCTGGTCGCCTCGGCTCTCACCCTGGGCGCCCATCCCTATCCGGGGATCGTCCTTCATCACGACGTGGCGGTGAACGTGGCGCCGGGTAGCGCCGGTGAGCGCGCCGGCGTGCGAGCCAACGACCGCCTGATTGCCCACCCCGACCATCCCCGCTTCCTCGACTCGGTGATCGGCCCGCTGGCGAGCGCCCGTATCGGCGAGCCCTACCCGCTGGTCCTCGAGCGCGGCGGCCGGCGAATGGCGACCGTCCTCGTCCCCGAGCCACAGCCGGTCGAGGAGCGCCGCATGCTGGCGGCGCTGCTGACGGTGGCGTGTGGGTTCATGTTCCTGGGCGGATGGGTATGGAGCGAACGCCGCGACCGGCTGACGCGTCCATTCGTGGCGCTGACCTTCGTGTTCGCGGTGGTGCTCGCCCCGCAGCCGGCGCTGCCGTGGTCGTGGGCCATGCTCGCGCACGCGGTGGCCTACGCGCTGGCGACGGTGATGCTGCCGGCGCTCTGCATCCACGTGTTCGCGTTGTTCCCGGAGCCACCGGCGGGGCGACGACCGAGCGCGGCGGTGAAGGTGGCGTACGGCATGGCGGCGCTGCTGTTCGGCGCCACGCTGATCACGCTGGTGGCCCGCGCGGCGGCGGGAGACGCGGCGCGCCCGCTCGAATCGCTGCTCGAGCTGGCCGCGTCGTTGTGGTTCATCGCCGGTCTGGTGGGCGCGATCGTGCTGTTCGTGCGCTCCTATCTCGCCGCCGGGAGTCTCGACGCGCGCCGGCGGCTGCGGGTGGCGCTGGTCGGCACCGTGCTCGGTCTGACGCCGGTGATGGTGGCGATCGCGCTTCGCACCCTGTCGCCGCGCACCGCGGTGCCATTCGAGCGCCCGGCGGTGCTCGCCACGCTGCTGGTGCCGGCCGGGTTCGCGTGGGCGATCGCGGTGCACCGGATCTTCGAGTTCCGACTCGCGCTGCGGGCGTTCCTGATGACCGTGGTGCTGGTGGCCGCGGCGGCGGCCGCGGGGATCGGGACCCAGCTCGCGGCGCGTGCCATGGGCCACCCGGCCGGCGCCGATCCGGTGGGGATCGCGCTGGCCATCCTGGCCACCGCCGCGGCCCTGGCCGGACCGGGCCATCCGGCGGGTGCCGCGCTCGGACGGTGGCTGGTGCCGGAGCGCCGCGGCGACGAGCCCGACCTGGAGCTCGACGCCATGGCACCCGAGACCGGGGCCACCCGGATGCTCTCGCGCGCGTGCGCGGCGATCGCCGAGTCGTACAAGCTCGACGGCTGTGCCGCGATCGGACGCGAGGGGGACGCCTGGTCGCCCCGACTCGTGAACGCCACCGGTCAGGAGCGGCCGGCGCCGGAGCTCGGCCCGCGTTGTGTCGAGGCGCTTGGCCACGTCGGGAGGCCGATGGCGCTCGAGGAGGCGGCGCTCGATGCCGCCGATCGTGACGCGCTCGAGGCCACCGGCGCGCAATGGCTGCTTCCGGTCGGCGACGAGCCACGGGCGCTCCTGCTGCTCGGACACCGGCTGGCCGGACCGTGGCTCGACCGCCACGAGCAGCGCTCCCTGGCACGGTGGGCGCGGGCGCTCGCGGTGGAGCTCGAGAACGTGTCGCTGCGTCGCGCCGCGCGCGACCACGGCGTCCTCGACCGCGAGCTCGCGCAGGCCGGCGCCATGCAGACGCGTCTCCTGCCGCGACGCGCGCCGGTCTATCCGACGCTCGATTGCGCCGCCGCCACGCTGTCGGCGCAATCGGTGGGTGGCGACTACTACGACTTCGTCGAGCGAGGCGACCGGGCATTCACCCTGGTGGTGGGTGACGCGATGGGTCACGGCGTGCCGGCAGCGCTACTCCTCGCCGGTGTGCAGGCCCGCTTCCGCAGCGTGGCCCGCCGGGGGGAGATGCCGGGCGCGGTGCTGGCGGAGATCAACCACGAGCTGGTGAGTCTCGAGCAGCCGGAGAAGTTCGTCGGGCTGTTGTGCGCGCGTGTCGACGTGCGCATGGGCCGGCTGCATCTCGCCAACGCCGGTCTCACCCCGCCCCTGGTGCGGCGTCGCAACGGGTCCTGCGAGCTGGTCACCGAGGGCGGGCTGGTGCTGGGGGTCAGCGACGAGGCCGAGTACCGCGACGTGTGTCTGCCGCTCGCCGCCGGGGACCTGGCGCTGCTCTACACCGACGGGCTGACCGAGGCGCGTCGCGGCGACGAGATGTTCGGGCTCGACCGGGTTCGAGCGGTGCTCGACACCCACGCCCACCGGCGCGCTCGGGACGTGCTCGGGGCCCTCCTCACCGCGGTCCGGGACTGGGCCGAACCCCCGTTGGACGACCTTACCGTGCTGGTACTCAAACAGTTAGCCGATCCTCAGCCGGCCCGCCCCGATCCTTTGCGGGTGGGCGCGCCGTACCCCGCCGGGGTGACCCGCCCGGCAGCCGTGACGGCACTCAAGTGGCGGACCGTGGTGGCCGATACCACCAAGTGAGACGACAGGACGCCGTCTCCCCCGCCCGCGCTGCCAACCCACGGGCGGCCGATGGTAACGGTTGACCACGTGTCGACCTTCGCCGGCCGGCACGCGCCTCCCAGTTCGGAGGTGGACCGTGGATATCGGCGTGACGCTGATGCTCCTCGATCTCCTGTGGTGGCTGCGCAGGGACTGAGGCGGTAGAGGCCCCAGGGGCGCGTGAGATTCGTCACGCGTGCAGTGTGAATCCGGGACGCGGCGCCGCGATCGGCGGCGGCCGCGGCTCAGGTGTAGGGTCGCGTGCCCCGCGACGATGCGGTCAGATCGTGCGTCGCATCCGCGCCAGCGGCACGCGGAGCCCGCCCTCCAGGTCGATCTCGAAGCGCTCGACGATGGTGAAGCCGGTCGCCTCGTAGAGCGGCACGCCGGGCAGCGTCGAGGCGAGCTCGAGGGACCGGAATCCGGCCGTGCGCGCGGCGCGCACGCACTCCTCCATCAGCCGCGTGCCGAGACCCCGTCGTGCCATCGTCGGGTCGACGAAGAAGGCACGGATGCGCGCCGGCTCGTGACCGGGATCGAGCAGCGGGTCCGGACCACTCTTGTGTCGATCGCCTCCGTAGAGGGTGCGACGCCGGCTCCAGCCACCACACGCCAACGGCCGGCCTTGGCGCTCGATCACGTAGTAGGTGCCGTCGGTGACCAGCTGGGAGTCGACCCCGAACACCTGCCGGGTGAGGGCCTCGGCCTGCTCCTCGGTGTAATACGGCGCGCTCAGTCCCCGGCCCGATCGCGCGATCAACTCCTCGAGCGCCGGGATGTCCGACGCCGTCGCGGGTCGCAGCCGGTCGGGGGATACCATCGACGATCCCGCCGTCTCAGCCGGCGAGCGCGCCGTTCAGGTCGCGCGCCAGATCCAGCACCGCCGTCACCGCGGCGCGCTCGGCGTCCGCTCCGGCGCCACCGTGGCCGGCCAGCGCGCCGGCGATCGCGCGCATGAAGGCTGCGCCCACGATCACCGCGTCGGCGACCCCGGCGAGACTCCGTGCCTGAGCGGCGTTCGAGATGCCGAAGCCGACCGCCACCGGCAGCGACGTGCGCGCGCGCAGCGCCGCCACCCGCTCCGGAAGCGAGCCGCCTTCGCCCGCCCCTGCGCCGGTCACCCCGGTGCGCGCCAGGCAGTACACGAAGCCACGGCTGCGCGCGAGCAGCACGGGAAGCCGTCGCTCGTCGGTCGTCGGAGCCACCAGGAGGATGGTGTCGAGTCCGGCGCGATCGAGCGCCGTCCAGACGTCCGGCAGCTCCTCGGGTGGCAGGTCCGAGAGGATCACGCCGTCCACACCGGCGGCGCGGGCTTCGTCCGCGAAGCGCTCCACGCCGTGACGCAGGACCGGATTCGCGTAGCTCATCACCACCACCGGCAGCTCGCGGGTCCGGCGCAGACGGGTCACGCACTCGAGCACGTCGGGGATCCCCACCCCGGCGCGGATCGCGTGCTCGGAGGAACGCTGGATGTCGGGGCCGTCGGCGATCGGATCGGAGAACGGCACCCCGAGCTCGACCGCGCGCGCGCCGAGTGCCGCGAGGCCGTCGAGCATCGCCGTGTTGGCCTCGAGCGACGGATAACCGGCAGTGAGGAACGGGATCAGACCGGTGCGTCCGCGGGCCGCCGCGAAGGCGGCGGCGAGACGGCTCGGGGCGTTCACGCGGGAGGAGGTGGCGGGGTCAGCGGCCCGCGTCCACCGTCGCTTCCCCGCTTCGGCGCGAGCCACGGGGAGCGCTCCGACCGAACCTAGCGGCCGGTCCACCCATAGGACGGATCCATGCCGAATTCGTTCTGGTACTGCAGCGGCGAGCGCACGTTGCGGTACTGGACGTTGATCAGCATCGAATGGAATGGCCGGTACGCGACGTCGAGCCCCTCGAGGAACAGGTGATTGCTCTGGAGGGTGTTCGGTCCGAACGCGTTCCCGACGCTCACCCGCATGGCCAGCGGGGCCGAGAACTGGTAGCCGAAGCGCATCACTTGCAGGCCGTTCGTCCCGCCGCCGTAGCCGGTGCCGAAGCTGATCTCGGTGGACATCTTGAGCCGGGACGGATCCAGGAAGCCGGACGGGCGCCCCAACTCGCTCACCGGGACCAGCGGCGAATAGCTCGTTCCGGTGGTGGTGGGCGCGAACGGCGAGCCAAGCGGTGAACTGGCCGGCGTGTCGTCGGCGAAGGCGGCCGCGGCGCTCATCGTGAGCGCCGCCAACGTCGCGAGGGCGATCGAAGTCAGGCGTCGTTCCATCGGAATGAAGGCTAGGGGGTGTGGTGCGCGTTGTCAATGGAGCGGATCTTCCCCCGACAGGACATCGTCAACTCGGATGCGTTCCGCTTCCCAACCCTGCGCACGTCAAGACGAACCGGGGACCCTCTCGGGTCCCCGGCGTGGCACGTCCTCGGACCCGCGACTCATGCCGCGGGCTTGAGCACGATCCGGATGACGATCTCCCCGGTGGTCCCGTTCACCGGAAAGACGATCGGCACCACGATGCTGGCCGACGACTCGGCGCCCGATTCGACGGGGGCCGTCGCGGCCGGGGTGTTGTGGATCGACGGCGCGGCGGCGCGGCTCGGAGCCGGGGCCGGCTCGGCACGTGCCGGGGCCGGCTTGGGCGCCGGTGCGGCTGCCTCACGCGGGGCCGGCTTGGGTGCGGCGGGGGCCGGCTTCGGCGCGGGCGCCGCGGCGCGAGTCGGGGCGGGCACCGTCGCGGGCTCGCGGATCA
>JBIOKD010000045.1:0-14877 GCA_044451485.1 Candidatus Eiseniibacteriota bacterium
CGGGTGGTGTGGATCGGCGACCCGGGGCTCGACGTGAGCTCGAGCGCCCTGCGTGAGCGCGTGCGTCGGGGCGGCTCGGTGCGGTACCTGGTGCCCGATCCGGTGCGGCGCTACATCGAGCGCCACCGGCTCTATCGCTGATCGCCGGCGCGCGGTGGGGCTCGCGTCTCCGCTGCCGCCGGGGCGCTCGGGTGTCGCGCTCGTCGCGGGCCCCGTCGCTCCGCCAGCCCAGCCCCGCCGCCGCGTCGCTCGCCCACTCCTCGCGCGACGCCCGCTCGCGCCCCACTGGGATCGATGCGGTTGCCCTTCCGGGCGGTGGCGTGACGCGGCGGTCGGGCACGGGTATGCTCCGGGGCCGCCATTCGCCGCGAGGAGATCCCCGATGAACTATCGCCCGCGCGAGTTCTGGGACCAGCGTCTGTCGCAGCAGTTCGACCTGCGCGGCACCGGCGAGACCGGTCTGTCGCTGGCCTACAACCGCGCCTGCTACCGGTTGCGACACGACGTGCTCGAACACACCCTCGCCCGGCATCACGTCGACCCGCGTGGCCGCTCGGTGCTCGACGTCGGGTGTGGCACCGGGTTCTTTACCGACTACTATCTCTCGCGCGGCGCGCGGGTCACCGGCATGGACATCGCGCCCACGTCGATCGCGCGTCTCGCCGAGCGTCATCCCGCCGCCCGCTTCGTCCTCGCCGACGTGAGCGAGACCGCGCCACCGGAGCGATACGACCTGGTCAACGCGTTCGACGTCCTCTATCACATCGTCGACGACGCCCGTTGGGAGCGGGCGCTCGGAAACCTGTGCGATGCGGTGACACCCGGCGGCTGGCTGCTGGTCACCGATGCGTTCCCGACCCGCGAACAACCGGCCCGCGAGGCGGCGCACAACCGGATGCGCTCGCTCGCTCGCTACGTTCCGGCGCTTCGCGCGCACGACGTGGTGCCGGTACGGACCTATCCGACCCACGTGCTGCTCAACCGCCACCTCGGTCCGTTCCGGGTGCTCAACCGGCTGCCGGGGGCGCTCCTCGTCGCCGACCAGACGCTGCTCGCGCTGGGCTTCGGACGCGGCGACGGCGTGAACAAGCTCCTGGTGGCCCAGAAGCGGGGCTGACGCATGGCGCGTCTGGTGGTGCTGGATGCGCTGGGTCTCGCGTATCGCGCGTACTACGCGTTCATCGGGCGCCCGCTGAAGAACACGCGGGGCGAGAACACCTCCGCCATCTTCGGGTTCTCGAACACCGCGCTCAAGCTGCGCCGTGAGCTGCGACCCGACTACTGGGCGCTGGCGTGGGACGGTCCCGGGCCGACCTTCCGGCACCAGCTCTACCCCGACTACAAGGCCACCCGTCCACCGATGCCCGAGGATCTCGCCGCGCAGCTCAGCCCGATCGAGGAGCTGGCACAGGATCTCGGTCTGCCGGTGATCGAGAAGCCGGGCATGGAGGCCGACGACGTGATGGCCACGCTGGCCACCCGCGCCGCCGCCGACGGACACGAGGTGGTCCTCGTCACCGGTGACAAGGACATGCTGCAGGTGGTGGACGATCGGGTCACGGTGCTGGCGCCACAGGGCAAGGGCGAGGACTACCTGCGCATGGACCCCCAGGCGGTGCGTGCCAAGTGGGGGGTGGGCCCGGAACACATCCGTGACGTGCTGGCGCTCATGGGCGATTCGAGCGACGACATCCCCGGCGTGCCGGGTGTGGGGGAGAAGACCGCGGTCGAGCTGATGACCCGGTTCGGCTCACTCGACGCGCTCTACGAGCGACTGGAGGAGATCACCCGACCGGCGCTCAAGAAGAAGCTCGCCGATCACCGCGATCTCGCGTTCCTGTCGCGCGAGCTGGCGACGGTGCGACGCGATCTCGATCTCGGTCTCGGTCTCGAGCAGCTCGTGGTGGCGCCGATCCGCCGCGACGATCTGCTGGCGTTCGCGCGTCACTGGGAAGTGCGCCGTCTGGAGGCGGTGGCGCGCGAACAGGGTGTGGCGGGAGCCGAGGCCGGCGAGCGGGTCGCGTCCCGGCCGGTCGAGCGCCGTGGCACCGCGGCCGAGCAGCCGGGCACCGGGGTCACGCTCGGCGCGCCGCGACGCGAGCGCACCCGCGACGACGCGTCGCCGTCACCCAAGACGCCCGCGCTCGCCGAGCCCCTCGACGCGTCGCCGGCGTCCCCATCGCCGCCCTCCGCGCGGTTCGTCGCGCCGTCGCCACCGGCCACGGTGACGTACCCGGTCTCGCCCGTCGACGCACCGGTGGTGGCGCCGGTGCCCGCTCCGCCCGCGTTCCTGTCTTCGCTACCCGACGCGCCGCCGGTGCCACCGACACAGCCTCTCGCCGGGGATCTCTTTGCCCCGATCGGCCCCATGCTCGAGCCGCCGCCACTCGCCCCGTCGGGGGGGGTGCAGGGATCGCTCGACCTCTGGGGCAGTGCGGCGGCGACCGCGGCCGCCGGCCCGGAGGCCGAGGCCCTGATCGCGCGTCTCCACGCGGTGCGGGCGCGCGCCCTGCATGGGCTGGCGCTGTTCCCGGTGTGGGACGGGCCCGATGCGCGTCACGCGCGTCTCGTGGGTCTCGCGCTCGCGGCCCGTGACGGCACCACCTGCTATGTGCCGCTCGCGCACGAGGGTGGACCATCGCTGCCGATCGAGCGGGTACGCGACTGGCTGGCACCGGCGCTCGCCGATCCGTCCACGCCCAAGGTGGCGCACGATCTGAAGCGCGCGCGCCACGTGCTCGCGGCCGCCGGGATGCCGCTCGAGGGCGGCACGTTCGATCTGCACCTCGGTTCGTTCCTGTGTGATCCGGCACGCGACCATTCGCTCGAGGGTCTCGCCCGCGACATGCTGGCGGAGACGCTCGAGCCGGTCGAGACGCCCGCGGCTCGCGGCCGCCCTCGACCCGGTCCGGCGTCGTCGCCGGTCGCGGCGGCGGCCCCGGCGGCCATGCGCGCGGCGGCCGCGATCTTCCCGATCGCGACGATGCTCGTCCAGCAGCTCCAGTCCAGCCAGCAATGGCCGCTCTACCACGAGCTCGAGCACCCGCTGATCGGCGTGTTGTGGGAGATGGAGCGCGCCGGCGTCGCGCTCGATCCGACGGTGCTCGAGGGCATGGCGCGCGACGCGTCGGTGGAGATGACCCGTCTGGAGGGCGAGCTGCACGCCCTCGCCGGCGAGCCGCTCAATCTCAACAGCGGTCCCCAGCTCGGACGGATCCTGTTCGAGAAGCTCGGGCTCAAGACCGGACGCCGGACCAAGACCGGCTATTCGACCGACTCCGAGGTGCTCGAGTCACTCGCCGGCGAACATCCGTTTCCAAAGCTGCTGCTCGAATGGCGGACGCTGAGCAAGCTCAAGTCCACCTATCTCGACGCCTTGCCGGCCAGCGTGGATCCGGCCGACGGACGCGTGCACACCACCTACGAGCAGACCGGCGCCGCGACCGGACGGCTCAGCTCGAGCGATCCCAACCTGCAGAACATCCCGATGCGCACCGAGCAGGGGCGCGTCATCCGGCGCGCGTTCGTGGCGGCGCCGGGCATGACCCTGGTGGGGGCCGACTACTCCCAGATCGAGCTCCGGGTGATGGCCCACCTGTCGGGCGATCCCAACCTGATCGAGGCGTTCGCCGCCGGCGAGGACGTGCACGCCGCCACCGCGCGACGCATCTTCAAGCGCAGCGGCCCGGTCGACCCGGTGCTACGCGCCCGCGCCAAGATCGTGAACTTCGGGGTCATGTACGGGATGGGGGCGCGCAGCCTGGCGCAGCAGATGGGCATCCCGCTCGAGGAGGCGCGGGCGTTCATCGACGACTACTTCGGCGTGTACGCCGGGGTGCGGGCGTATCTCGACCGCATCGTCGCCGAGGCGCGTGAGCGCGGCTGGGTGAGCACGCTGCTCGGCCGCCGCCGCTATCTTCCGGCGCTGCGCAGCGACAACGGGCTGGAGCGCTCCAACGCCGAGCGCGCCGCGATCAACACCCCGATCCAGGGTTCGGCCGCGGATCTGGTGAAGCTGGCCATGATCCGGGTCCATCACGCGCTACAAGGGCCCGGATCCACGGCGCGTCTGCTGCTGCAGGTGCACGACGAGCTGTTGTTCGAGTGCGCGAAGGGGGAGGCCGACGCGATCGCGGAGCGGGTGCGTGTCGAGATGGAGAGCTGCTTCCCATTGCGTGTCCCGCTGGTGGTCTCGGTCGGGCGTGGCCGGAGCTGGTTCGATGTCCACTGATTCCGGAGCCCCGCGGTTGCGTCGAGCCCCGGATCCGACCGGGCCCTTCGTTCTCGGCGTGGTCGGTCGTGCCGGCAGCGGCAAGAGCACGGTGGCCGCCGCCCTCGCGGCCGACGGCGCGCGGGTGATCGAGGCCGATCGGATCGGGCACCTGGTGACCGACCACGATCCCGAGGTGCGCGCCGCGCTGGTCTCCGAGTACGGTCCCGGTGTGTACCGTGACGACGGCGCCCTCGACCGCGCCCAGGTGGCGGCGCTGGTCTTCCGCGACCGCGCCGCGCGCGACCGGCTCGACCGGCTCACCCATCCGCGCATCCGGAGACGCATCATCGAGGAGATCCGGCGTCTCGCCGATGATGGATTCCGGGGTGTCGTGGTGGTGGACGCCGCGCTCATGCTCGAATGGGGTCTGGAGCGGGAGTGTCACGCCGTGCTCGCGGTGGTGGCCCCCGAGGAGACGCAGATCGCGCGGCTGACGCATGCGCGTGGCTGGAACGGGGAGGAGGCGCGGCGGCGTCTGGCCGTGCAGCGCCCCAACGAGGGGTTCGCCGCCGCGGCCGACGTCACGCTCGAGAACCTCGGCACGCCCGATGAGCTGGCCCGCGCCGCACGCGCGGCGGTGGCCGCGCTCCGAGGCGACGGGAGAGCACGATGACGTGGCTCGAGAGAATCGGACCGTTCTCGGCCTTGCTCGTGGCCACGGTCTGGGCCTGGCTCCGGACGCTGACGGGCACGCGTGACGCGCGGCGCGTCTCGAGGGTCGAGCAGGCCATGGAGAGTCTCGCCGCTGCCGACTTCGCGGCGCTCCATGGCGCGTGGTCCACGATGGAACCCATGCTCGAATCGGTGTCGCAGACGGCGGCGATCACCCGCGATCAGCCGGGCCCCCGACTTCGGGCCCATCTGGGACTGCTTCGGGGCGAGTGGCTGGCGGCGCGTGGCGACGCTCCCGGGGCCACGGATGCCCTCACCGCGGCGATGCGCGAGGCGGACGCGATCCTGGACGAGCGTCTGTCGATGGAGCTGCGGGTGAGGATCATGGCGGGTCTCGAGATGACCGGTCTGGTGGACATCGTTCCCGAGAACACACCCGCCAGACGCGGGTGGGCCCTTTCACACGAGACCGAGGTCGTGGATCCGAGCACGCTCGCGCGTCTGGCGCGTCTGGCGCTCCGGCAGGGGCGCGCGGCGATCGACACGGGGGACTGGCCCTGCGCGCGGGCCCGGTTCGAACAGGCCGTGGCGATGGGTGACCGCCTCAAGAGGCCGGATGACCGGTCGGCGGCGTTCGGGGAGACGCGCGAGCGCCTCGAGTCGGTGTGCGAGCTGGTGCACGCCGACGCGTCGCAGGCGGCGATCGACCTCGGGGCGGTCCTGGTTTCGCTCGGCCGGCGTGACGAGGGCATCCCCATTCTGCAACACGCGATCGACACCATGGACGGTGCCACCAGTCCGGCCGGGCGCGCGGCGCTCGCCGCGGCGCTGGTCAGCCGCGCGACGGCGGAGCCGGTGGACCCCCTGGTCGGCCCCGGCATCGGTCTGGCCATGCTCGAGCGCGCCACGCGGGAGGGCGTCGCGAGTTGCCGCCGGGACGGTCTCGAGATCGCGTGTCGCGCCGGGATCCAGGCGGGTCTGCTCTACGGGTCGTTCGGGGATCACGTCCGTGCCGCCGAGGCGTTCCGCCAGGCCCATGACGCGGTTCGCGAGGCCCCGGGGACCGGTGCGTACGCGACCCACGCGCTGCTCCTGCTCGGCATGGCGCTCGCCACCCAGGGTGACACCGATGGCGCCTGCAACGCCTGGCGTCAGGCGTTCGAGCGCGGCGCCGCCGACCCCGACCCGCAGGCACGTCACCTCGCCGTCGTGGCGGGTGGTCATCTGCACCGCCGGCGGCTGGAGGCGGGGGACCTCGACGATGCGCGCGCCCTGATCGAGCGCATCGATCGCGTTGTACCGGTTGTGACCGCCGCGACCCGGAGCTTCGCCGCGGGTGTGGCGGCGCGTGAGCGCGGCTATCAGCTCTTCCGCGACGGTGACCACGACGCCGCCGAGGCGTCGCTCGTGCTCGCCGAGCGTCTCGCCGACGAGGACGAGGACGACGCGTCCCGCCGTCTCAAGCGGGGCATCGCGGCGGATCTCGCCCGTCTCGCGATGGCCCGCGGGCGCTTCGACGACGCCGAGACCCACGTCCGCCGCGCCCTGGCCGTGACGGTGGCGCGTCCGGACCAGCCCGAGGAGCGCGGCGAGCGCGCCGAGCTGTTGCTCGGTCTCGCACAGGCGTTGCTCCGACAGCACCGGCCCGAGGACGCGATCGTCGAGGCGCGCCGCTCGTTCGAGATCGGACGTGGCAGCGGCACCGCGGACGGGCGTGGCGCGGCGTCGATGGCCGCTCTCATGCTCGCGGATCTCTCGGATGCGCCAGTCGCCGAACGGCGGCGTCTGTACATCGCGGCCGGGGATCTGGGCCGGTTGAGTCAAACACGGTCCGGCCGCGAAGTGAGCGAGGCCGTGAGCGCTCGTCTGGCCGCCCTGGACGAGTGAGCGTCCCGCCGCCATGGCTTCACAATCACGCCCGCTTCCCCTAGGCTGCCGTCGACCACCCCCGTGTCACGACCGGGGGACGTCGTGGCCCGCTTCCCCGCGGCGACGCCCCCGCATCGCCACCCGCCCGGAAAGGGATCCGTTGCATGCTGACCACGGCCGAGCTGCGCAAGCGAGTCGACGACACCCGCACCCGTCTCGATGGTCTGCGGAGGTACCTTTGACATCGACACCCGCCGTCGCGAGGTCGAGCAGGCCGAGACCCGCATGGCGGCGCCGGGATTCTGGGACGCGCCGGCGGCGGCGCAGAAGACCGTCGCCACGCTGAAGCGCGCGCGGGCCACGCTCTCCGATTTCGAGGCGCGCGCCTCGTCGCTCGCCACGCTCTCCGAGCTGATGGAGCTGGCCGAGAGCGACGGTGACCAGCACATGCTCGGCGAGCTGGCGCAGGAGCTGGAGGGACTCGAGCGGCAGGTGGACGAGCTCGAGACCAAGAGTCTGTTGTCGGGCGAGCACGACCGTCTTGGCGCCATCGTGAGCATCCACCCGGGTGCCGGTGGCACCGAGTCCCAGGATTGGGCCGAGATGTTGACGCGCATGTACCAGCGCTGGGCGGAACGGCACGGCTACAAGGTGACACTGCTCGACTACCAGGCCGGCGACGAGGCCGGGATCAAGGACGCCACGCTCGAGATCGACGGCGAGTACGCCTACGGCTACCTGCGCTCCGAGAACGGCGTGCACCGGCTGGTGCGCATCTCGCCCTACGACGCCAATCAACGCCGTCACACCTCCTTCTCGTCCGTGCAGGTGACCCCGGCGATCGACGACACCATCACCGTCGACATCAACCCCGGTGACCTGCGGGTGGACACCTTCCGCGCCAGCGGCGCCGGTGGTCAGCACGTGAACAAGACCGAGTCCGCGGTGCGCATCACCCACATCCCGACCAACCTGGTGGTGCAGTCCCAGGCCGAGCGCAGCCAGCATCGCAACCGCGAGATGGCCATGCGTATCCTGATGTCGCGACTGTACGTGCACTACCAGGAGCTCGAGCGGCAGAAGACCATGGCCGCGCGCGAGCCGAAGAAGGACATCGACTTCGGCAGCCAGATCCGTTCCTACGTCCTGCAGCCCTATACGATGGCCAACGACCATCGCACCGAGCTCAAGATCCCCGACGTGCACCGCGTGCTCGATGGGGACCTGGATGCATTCATCGACGCCTATCTCAAGCAGAAGAAGAGGGAGCCATGATCCCGCGTCACATCTTTCGCGAATACGACATCCGCGGGCTGCACGCGACCGAGCTGACCGACACGGTGGCCGAATCGGTCGGCCGGGCCTTCGGCACGGTGCTGTCGCGCGCGGGTGGCACCCGGGTCGCGCTCGGGCGTGACGTGCGGCCGAGCAGCGAGCGGCTCGCGACCGCGGTCGAGCGGGGTCTGGTCGCGTGCGGGCTGGTGGTGGACCGTGTCGGCGTGGTGCCCACTCCCGCGCTGTATTTTGCCGTGGCCACACGCGGGCTCGACGGTGGTCTGCAGGTGACCGGCAGTCACAACCCGCCCGAATTCAACGGCTTCAAGATGGCGAAGCTGCATGCGCCGGTGTTCGGCAGCGAGATCCAGACGATGCTGGGCATGATCGAGCGCGGCGATTTCGCCGCCGGCGCCGGGCGGGCCGGCGACGCCCCGGTGCTGGACGACTACCGCGCCATGCTGATCGAGCGACTCGTCAGCCCACGCGGTCTGCGCGTGGTGATGGACTGCGGCAACGGGTGCGCCGGCACGGTGGTGCCGCAGGTGTTCGAGCGCATGGGACACCGGATCGTCCCGCTCTACGCCGAGCTGGACGGAAGCTTCCCGAACCACCTGCCCGATCCGACCGTGCCGAAGCTGATGCAGGACCTGATCGCCGCGGTCAAGCGCGAGCGGGCCGATCTCGGGATCGGGTTCGACGGCGATGCCGACCGGATCGGCGCGGTCACCGGGGACGGCCGTCTGGTCTACGGCGACCAGCTGCTCGCGCTGCTCGCGCGTGACGTGCTGAGCCGGGTGCCGGGCGGCGAGATCATCTTCGACGTCAAGTGCTCGCAGGGGCTCGCCGAGGACATCACCGCGCACGGCGGCAAGCCCACGATGTGGAAGACCGGGCACTCCCTCATCAAGCAGAAGCTGCTCGAGACCGGGGCGCCCATCGCGGGCGAGATGTCGGGACACATGTTCTTCAGCGAGGGCTACTTCGGATTCGATGACGCGCTGTTCGCCGCCGGACGCCTGCTGCGTTTCGTGGCCGCCGCGGGGAGCGCGTTCGGCGAGCTGGTGGATTCGATTCCGCGTTACTACAGCACACCCGAGACCCGTCTCGCCTGCCCCGAGGAGCGGAAGTTCCAGATCCCCGAGGAGATCAAGAAGGCCTTCGGCGGGAAGTACCGGGTCATCGACATCGACGGGGCGCGGGTCGAGTTCGGAGACGGCTGGGGTCTGGTGCGCGCGTCCAACACGCAGCCGGTGGTGGTGGTGCGCTTCGAGGCCCGCACACCCGAGCGTCTGAGCGAGATCGAGGACCTGATGATGACGCCGCTCCGGGAGCTCGGTGTCGGGGAGGCGGCCGCGCATTGACGTCGGCCGGCGCGCGACCGCTGCCCCGCCGCTTCTTCCGGCGCCCGGTGCTGGTGGTGGCGCGCGCGCTGCTCGGCCGCGTGCTGGTGCACGACACGGCGTCCGGTCGTGCGAGCGGGCGAATCGTCGAGGTCGAGGCCTATCGAGGCGCCGATGATCCGGCCAGTCATGCCTTCCGGGGTCCGACCGCCCGGAACCGCGTGATGTTCGGTCCTCCCGGTCACGCCTACGTGTATTTCACGTACGGCATGCACCACTGCGTCAACCTGGTGGCCGGTCCGGCGGGAAGCGCGGGGGCGGTGCTGATCCGGGCCCTCGAGCCGATCGAGGGCATCCCGCTCATGCGCCGCCGGCGCGGTATACGGGAGCTCGAGCGTCTCGCCCGCGGTCCGGGCTGCGTCACCCAGGCGCTCGGGATCGACCGCCGGCAGGACGGAGCCGACGTGACGCGGGGTCCCCTGGTCGTGCTCGGCAGGCCGGCGGAACTCGGCGGTCATCGGGTGGCGCGCGGTCCAAGGATCGGCATCCGGCGGGCCGCCGAGCGGCCGTGGCGCTTCTGGCTCGCGGGTCATCCGTGCGTGTCGGGACGACGGGGAGGACCCGCCGGTGTCACGCGTTCCGGCGGGCGGCCGGGGGCGAGCCGCTCCAAGATGGCCTGAAGATGTCCGGAGGACGTTGACACTCGGGCGGCCCGCTCCTTAGTATGCCGCCCTCCGTGCATCGCGCACCTCGTTGACCGCGCGCCACTTTCGCCCGGAAGGTGGGGACGTATCCCTCCGCACGTGGGTCGGCCCTGACCGGATTGGACAGTCGGAAAGGAGTTCGCATGAGCGCACTGCGAAGCCTCAGGCTGAGCGCGCTCTGTCACATCATCTTGGGGCTGACTTGCGCGGCCGCTCCCGTGCTCGCGCAGGCCATCGACGACCCGGTCGTGGTCCGGGGCCCGTTTCACACCGACCCCAACCCACTGTGGCGCACGCCGGCCCTGATCGGCATGGGCGAGCTCACGATGGGAGACGACCAGAACAACCATCTCGAGCTCTGGGACTTCGCCCGCAACCCGGCCGGGATCTTCGACGCCGACTCGACCACCACGATCCAGCTGCGGCCCGGAGTGCAGACCGCCTCCGCGCAACAGACCATGCCCCTGGGTGACCCACGTCTCATCCACCAGACATTGGACACGCGACAAGGCCTGGTCGGCTACGAGGTGTGGCGCCGGACCAACAACGGCAACGCGTACGGCTTCTACGGTGACGTGGTCGCCGACCGGTTCGCGCATCCCTACGACGAGACCCAGGGCGAGAGCGCCCGTTTGAACACCCCGGGCGGGACGCTGGCGGTGAACGGGAAGGTGCCGTTCTGGGGCAAGGGGCGGATGCAGTACGCGTTCCGGGGCACCTACACCAAGGGCAAGACCGAGGACGTCTTCTCGCAGCTCGCCGTCAATCCCACCGGGTTCTACCTCGACAAGGGCGGTGTGCGGCTGGCGCCACCCAACCTGCTGGTGCCGGACCAGTCGAAGAACACCTATGTGGGCGCCGGCGGCGCCTTGTCCTACCGCTTCGGCGCCCCGCTCACGGCGGCGCTCGGCGGTGACTACCTCGAAGAGCGCATGGCCGGCGCAAACGAGGGCGAGCGCAATCGTCTCCAGACCACCGAGAAGCGCCCGTACGGTCTCGGTCAGGCCACCCTGATGGGTCGGATCGGCAAACACGTCGAGTGGATCGCCGATGGTCGCACCTGGCAGGCGTCGAACCAGAACCGGTACGACTTCACGCTCTCGGCCGGGACGACCCAGCTTCCACTCGCCGGACGCGGTCTGGCCTTCTCGCGCTTCGAAGAAGGCACCCAGATGCGCACCCGCGCGCGCTGGCAATCCGGTGCCTGGGAGCTGGGGGCCACGTTCGACACCTGGTACCAGCGGGTGAGGATCGGTGCGCCCGACCCGTCGGATCCGAACTCCTACAACGCCTTCCTCAACACGATCTTCTACCGCCCGGGCGCCGATTCGCTGGCGATCCCGGACAGCGTGCGCACCAACCAGACCGACGTCCGCGGCTACGACTACGGGCTCGGCGGCTTCCGCGGGATGGGAAAGCACGGCGGCCGGTTCGGGGTCGAATATCACTGGCTGCGCTCGCGCACCGACCAGACCACCTCGGGACCGGGTCCCCAGCTCCAGGGCTGGGACGTCCGTACCGGGCTCGAGTATCCCTGCGCGCCGCTCCTGCGTGGGCGCGCCGGATACATCTACCGCCGCTGGGACGGCGACACCTTCACCCAGCAGAACGAGTACATCACCCAGACGGTCACCGGTGGTATCGGGATCGGCCCGGCCACCAGCCACTGGGGTGTGGAGCTGGCCTACGCTTACGAATGGGGTGGGCCCGACTACAGCGATCCCTATGGCTTGTGGGGGCACCAGCAACAGTTTGCCGCACAGTTGAGATGGACTCTCTGAGCAACCGCGGACGAGGACCGAAGAATTGCTTGACATCGGCGCGGAGAGAACGGGATATTCAATGCCGGCTGGGCGTCCAGCGGGCCAGAAATGGGTCCGCGGGTTTTGGCGTACCGGGTCCCACGACGACCCCACCCACCGTGACTCGAGCCGCGGGTGCCGCACCCGCTTCGCAGGCCAAGGCTCCTCTGTGTACGCCATGTCCGACCCACGCGCCAACATTCGTGCCAGCGAGCGTTCCTCCGCCTCCGACTCATCTCCAATGAGCCGCGCTCCTCGCTATGGCCGCAATACGGCAACGCTTCCCCATGTGAGGTCCTTCCACATGTTCGACAACGGCAGGCGCTTGTTCATGGCTGGGCTCGCCGCCGTGGCGCTCGTCTTTTTCGCGATGCCGGCGATCGCCCAGACGTCGAAGCCCTCGACCCCCTCCACGAAGCCGGCGACCTCGACGACCAAGCCTGCGTCCGGGGCGACGACGGCGCCCGCCGCCAAGGCGGCCACCGCGCCGTCGGCGGGTGGTTCGTTCGGCACCCTGGTGGGACACGTGGCTCACGGGAACGATCCGATCGGCTTCGCCAACGTCATCGTGCTCGGAACCCGGCAGGGCACCGCCACCGACGAGAACGGCAATTACAAGATCGTCGGGGTGCCGGTGGGCCAGATCCAGGTCAAGGTCCAGGCGGTCGGCTACGACCCGGTCATCGAGACCGCGAGCGTGAACGCCGGCGCCGTGACCACCGTCAACTTCGCGGTCGGCGAACAGAAGGTGGTGAAGGAGTTCGAGATCGAGACCAAGGCCGAGAAGAAGATCGACACCAAGTCCTCGGCGACCAAGCAGACCATCACCGGCGACAAGCTGCGTGAGATCCCGGTCGACAACCTCAAGGACGCGGTCGGTCTCAAGGCCGGCATCGTCGCCTCCAGCGACGGTCTGCATTTCCGAGGCGGCCGCGCCGGCGAAGTGAAGTGGCAGTTCGACGGCGTCGAGGCGACCGACGCCCTCACCGGCCGCGACGCGGGCATCGCCAACCTCGCGGTGGCGAGCACCGAGGTGATCTCCGGCGGCTTCGATGCCGAGTACGGCAACGCGCTGTCGGGGGTGGTGGCGGTCCAGACCCGCGAGGGCACCGAGAAGTTCGGCGGCGAGGTGCGCTGGGACACCGATCGCTACGGCGATCCAACCAAGACCTACGACAACTTCGATCGCTTCCAGCTCGGATTCGGCGGCCCGACGCCGATCAAGAACCTGACCTACTTCGCGACCTACGAGGGCACCTGGACCGACACCTACCTCAAGACGTCGCGCACCCGAACCTCGCAGACGCTGTGGGACTTCATCCAGCTCGGCAACCGCCAGTTCAACCAGATCAACACCAACTTCAAGCTCGCCTACCGCGCGAACTCGAGCAACAAGGTCACCTTCGAGGTGATCAACAACCACACCGTCGACAGCCCGTACAACCACATGTGGAGCCGCAAGGGCTACGTGCAGGTGACCTACGATACGGTGCGCACCGCCGGGCAGCCCAACACCTACCGGCCGCATTACGGGGGCTGGTCGGCCACTCAGGTGGACAGCACGTACCAGGCGATGAACATGCCGGACCACGTGCCGACCACGGACGACAAGTACCAGTCGTTCACGGCGGTGTGGACCTCCCAGCTGTCACCCAAGACGGTGCTGACCAGCCGTCTGTCACGGATCGGGTTCGGGAACCTCACCTCGGTGGGCCAGAAGGCGCCCTGGGACTACGACACCCAGAGCCCGTTCTACTGGTCGGGAAACACCGTGCCGGGGACCGAGGACAATCCGTTCTTCGCCACCCACGGCGACTACCCGGTGCCGTACACCCAGCAGAGCACCTCGACCTGGGCGCTCAAGAGCGACTACTCGAGCCGGCAGTGGAAGGCCCACTCGTTCAAGACCGGGTTCGAGGCGCGCTACAACGCGGTGGAGAACCTGTCGCTGGCGCTACCGAACAGCGAGGTGAACGGTCTGCCCGGTGGCACGCGCTCCGATTTCACCAACTACAATCCCGAGGGCTCCGCCTACGTGCAGGACCGGTGGGAGTACGAGGGTCTGGTGCTCAACGCGGGGCTGCGTTACGACCTGTTCACCCCCGGCTACCAGATCCCGCTCACCGACCTGCCGAGCGGCCAGCGCTACAAGACGCAGCTCAGCCCCCGACTCGGCATCGCCTACCCGATCTCCGACAAGGACGTGCTGAGCTTCCACTACGGCTGGACCTACCAGACCCCGTCACGCGCGTTCATCTTCGAGAACCGCGGCATCAACTCGGCGGTCAACGTGCGCGGCAACCCGGACCTGGAACCGGAGACGAACATCGCCTACCAGGCCGGTGTGCAGCACCTGTTCAGCAAGGACGTGTCCGGCCAGTTCTCGGTGTTCTTCAAGGACATCTACGGGCTGCTCACGGTGCGCCAGGAGCGCGACGAGTTCGGAAACCTGGTCAACGTGTGGATGAACGGCGACTACGCCAGCGCCCGCGGGTTCGAGGCCAGTCTGATCAAGAGCTTCAGCCACAAGTTCTCGGCCGAGGTGAACTACACGTTCCAGCTGGCCACCGGGGTGGCATCCGACCCGAACCAGGCGCTGCAGTTCTTCAACGGCGGGCGTCTGTACCTGCCGATCTCCGAGATGCCGCTCGACTGGGACCAGCGGAACACGCTCACGCTGCAGGGCGTCGTGCGTGATCCGGGCAAGTGGGGAGTGCGCATGCTGTGGTCCTATGGCTCGGGCTTCCCGTTCACGCCCACCTACCGCAACGATCGCAAGCCGGACCCGGCGTTGACCAACTCGCGGCGGCTCCCATCGAACGCCACCCTCACCGTGGACGGCGACAAGTACTTCCGGGTCTGGGGTCAGAACGTGACCCTGTTCTTCGATGCCCGGAACGTCATGAACACGAAGAACATCAACACGCTGTCCTACACGATCTTCCCGAATCCGAACGTCGGGCAATCGGGTGACGAGTACCTGATCTACTTCACCGAGA
>JBIOKD010000046.1:0-14868 GCA_044451485.1 Candidatus Eiseniibacteriota bacterium
AAGACGGGTCTGCTGCGCTTCCGCTATCACTTCGTGGGAGCGCCCGATCCGGTCGCCGGCACCACCGTGATCGAGAACGACCAGCGACTCACCCACGTGAGTCTGAGTGACGACGACGGGCGCATCGCGGTGCGCCCGCGCTGATCGGCACCACGCGAACGGCTCGAAGAGGCGCCCCGGGGCCGATGCCCGGGGCGCCTCGTCATCCGCCGAGGCGCGTCATCACCGGAGCGCTCACCACCCCACTTCGTCGGCGGTCGGGCCGTAGATCGCCGGCACCGGAACGTCGAGCAGCCGCAGATAGACGCCGAGCTGCGCGCGGTGATGGATGGCGTGGTGCAGCACCCACCGCCGCAGAATCTGCTCGCGCTGGCCCGACACCATCACCTGATCCCCGTTCCGGAGCGTCCAGGTCTTTGCGAACTGTTCGTCGGTGGCGTTCATCAGCGCGGCACGGCTGTCGGCCGCGTTCTTGTCGAAGAGCGCCAGCACCTCCGCTCGAGTCTTGAGCTCGGCGGGTCGCGGCGGATTCGAGGGATCGCCGAAGTTGATCCCATCGGTCTCGATCGTCAGGCGGGTCCAGGTCAGGAGCTGGGCGCAGAAGTTCGCGAGCCAGCCGAGCGTCGGGGACTTGGGGTGCGGGCGCCAGTCGAAGCGCTCCTCGGGAACGCGCTCGAGACACTTGCGGGTAAGCGGCATCTCCTCGTCGTAGATCGCGAGCCAGACATCACGCTTCATCGCTCCCTCCGGGTCGGTGGTGCTGGTGGACTCATGCCGGCCGTGGCCGGGTGAACCGTCGTCTGCCCATCGGTGGACCAGAATCTCACACCGGCAGGAGCATCTGCGCCGGCTCGGGTGGCGGCGCGAGACGGATCTCGCGCCGGTCGGCGATGCCAAAGCGGTCGCGAAGGGCCCTCATCCGCTCGAGCGTCGGCTCGCTGACCGCGCGGGGCAGATACGCGCCGTCGTCGAACAGACGCTCGTACTCGGGCAGCAGCTCGGGCCACTCGCGTCCGAGCGCCGCGAAGAAGTGGTCGCGGGCCGCCGACTTGAGATGCACCATCCCGGCCCACACATGGGTGGCGCCCGCTTCGCGCGCGGCGCGGACCAGGGTCTCGAGCTGGTCGGGACGGTCCGAGATCCCCGGCAGGAGCGGCGCGATCGCCACCCCGGCGCGGATCCCGGCACGCACCAGCATGCTCACCGCACGCAATCGCTGACGCGGAGGCGCGGTGGCGGGCTCGGTGGCCCGCCACACCCGCTCGTCCAGCGTCGGCACCGAGAGGTTCACGTTGACCTGCGCGCGACGCGACGCCTCGGCGAGCACGTCGATGTCCCGCACCACGAGCGGGCCCCGGGTCACGATGCTGAACGGGTTCCTCGCCCTCGCGAACGCCTCGATGCAACGCCGGGTCAGCCGGTAGCGCGCCTCGGCGGGCTGGTAGGGATCGGTGGCGGCTCCCACCGCGACGCTGTCCCGCATCCAGCTCCGGCGGGCCAGCTCGCGCTCGAGCACCTCGGCGACGTTCACCTTGACCCGGATCGAGGTACCGTAGCGATCGTCGCCCGGCCGATCGGCGCGCGCCTCGAAGGCGCGCACGTAGCAAAACGCGCAGCGGTGCGCACACCCGGTGTACGGGTTGAGCGACCACTGGAAGCCCATCCCGGTGACCCGGTTGAGTGCCGTGACGCATGGCTCTTCGCGGTACTCGGCTCGCACGTCGGGATCTCCACTTCGCCGGCCCGACGCCATCATGCACCTTCGGCCACGACTGCACAAGTGGGCAGGCGCACCCTTGCCGCGGAAAACAAGGGCAATCCCCGTGCAGGGCGTGTAGGCTTGAGTCAGGACCGCGACCAGGGGCGGACCTCGTGGCCCGCCAACGCAAGGAGGCTCTTGGTGCTCCTGACCTTTGTGCCCCGGGGCAGCACGCTGGATCTGTACGCGGTGCTCGGAGTCATCGTGTTGTTCGCGATGGGTCTGGCACTCGCGCAGACACGCCGGCACTAGGTTCCGCTCGCGAGCGTGCGGGTTGCCGCGTGAGGCGCCCGGACGTTCTCGGACGGAGCCTAGCGGAAGCTGAGGGTCACGCTGGCGTTGCGTCCCGCCGCAGGCACCAGACGCTCCTCACCGAGCGCGCCGATGAATCCGGTGTCGGCTACCTTGCGGTCGAGCAGGTTCCCCACCCGCACCGCCAACTCCAGCCGCGATCGGGTGATCGAGCCGTCGAGATCGAGCATGGCGTACTCGCCGAGCGGATGCTGGTTCGCCTCGTCCAGCCATTGACGCCCGATCCATCGCGCGATCGCGTCCACGCGCACCGCCGCGACCGGGGCCCACCCGAGCCTCAACGACGCCTGGGCCTCGGGCACCGCGTTGATCTGCAAGCCGTCGTGGTCGCCACCGTGGATCGTGGTCGGGGTTGCCGCCGCGTCGAGGCGGAGATCCCAGCCCGCGTCGATCGGGCTGGCCACGGTGGCGAGCAACCCGCGATGACGGCTGCTGCCGATGTTCGCGTAACGGAAGTTCGCGTTGTCGAAGTCGATCTCGTCGCGGACCTCCATGTCGTAGACGGTCAGCGACATCATCCGGCCCTCCGGCGTGTCGACCCGCACCCCGAGCTCGAGATTGTCCGAGCGCTGCGGATCGATCATCCCGTTCGAGATCGTGATCACGATCGGGCCGGTGACCGGATCGTAGCCGACCACGAACGGGCGCGGGTCGAACAGCTGTCGCAGCGTCGGGGCGTGGAACGCCCCGCCGTAGCTCAGGTAGCCGCTCACGCCACCCGCGCTGCGCGCCGACAGGGCCACGAACGGGCTCACCGCGTGGAGCGTGCGTTGCGCCTGCGACGCGTCGCCGAGATGATCGTCGTAGCGCACGTCGAGCCAGTCGCCGCGCACACCGCCACGCAGGGTGAAGACATGGCTCAGCTCGAGCCGCGCCCCGCCGAACGCCGACTGCAGGGCGCGCGAGCCGCGACCGTCAGCGAGCGTGGCCCCGGCGGTGCTGCCGTCCCAGTCCTGGTAGCGCGTGTCGAGCACGCCGTTCTCGCCCTGCCAGCCGGCGTCGAGCTGCAGGGTGTGGCCGCCCGGCGCGAACATCCCCATCCAGCCCGCCTCGGCGCCATAGGACTGGCCCTCGGAATGATGGAACGGCGACTGGAAAGCGATCGTGCTCACCTGGTCGACCCGCTCGTCGCGATAGTAGGGCGCGACGTGCCACTGCTGGCTCGTGGCGTCCCCGTGGGTGATGCCGAGTGCCGCGACGACACGCTTCGTGTTGGTGAAGTCGCCCGGGTTCTCGGCGGCGGTGCGATCGGCCTCCATCTCGTCGGGCGTGAGCGCCCCCGGATCCTCGCGGCGCGTGTCGAGCAGCGTCGCGTCGGCGGTGACCGTGGTGCGTGATCCCGCCTCCCAGCGTCCGTGCGCCCCGCCGCGGGTGAGCTTCTCGGCGGAGCGGTCCCGCCAGCCGTCCACCTGTCGTCCGCCACCGGACAGGTCGAGCTCGGTCTTCGATCCGCCGAAGGCGGCCCCCGCGTCGCCGCCCCAGTTCCCGAACGTCCCGGTGGTGATGCGCGCGCGTGGCGTGAACCCGGCGGGCGCCACGCCACGGATCACGTTGACGATGCCGCCCTCGGCGCCGTCTCCGTACAGCCAGGCACCCGGCCCGCCCACCACCTCGACACGCGCGGCGTCGGCGGGCACCACGCCGCTCCAATCCACGTCGCCGGTCTCGAGCGAGCGCACGTCGACGCCGTCGACCAGCACCTTGAGATAGGACAGCTCGCCGTTGGCGGTGAATCCGCGTGGATCCACCACCGTGGGCTCGCCGTCGGGACCGGTCTGGTACCCGTGCAGACCGGCCAGCGGCGTGAGCAGGGTCGACAGACGCGTGGCACCGGTGCGCTGAAGTGCCACGCGATCGAACACCTCGGTCTGGGCCGGCACGCGCACCAGCGGCTGCGGCTCGCGCAGCGCCGACACCTCGATCGTCGGCAGCGGCACGACGTGGGCCAGCGTGTCCGCCCCGGCGGTGCCGCCCGTCCCGGTGGCGGCCGCGGCCGCGGCGCGCGGGGACACGAGTGCCGGGGACGCGATCGCCAGCGCCAGCAGCCACGCGGCCGGACGCGCCGGCCGAATGCGGCGCCGGCGGCCCCTCATGCGGGGCTCGTGGCGGTGGCGGCCATGGCGGGCGCGGCGCCGCCGAAGCCGGTGTCCGCGGCGAGCGGGTACTCGCGCACCACCCGGTACAGGGCGTTCCGCTGCACCGGGGTCTTGCCCGCCTCGCGGATCATCTGGACCATGCCGTCCTCGGCGAGCCCGATCGGGCTTCGCGCCTGCGCGGCGTGCGCGATCTTCTCCACGCCGATGGTGCCGTCGAGGTCGCTGGCGCCGAAGTTGATGGCCGCCGCCGCGGTGTCCTGGCCGAGCATCACCCAGTAGCTCTTCACGTGCGGCACGTTGTCGAACACCAGCCGCGACACCGCGATGGTCCGGAGATCCTCGATCGCCGAGGCCTGGCGTCGCACCAGCCCGGTCACCCCGGGCTGGAACGCGAGCGGGATGAAGGCGAAGAAACCGGGGGCGCGCGACTCCAGCTCGCGCAGCTCGATCATGTGCTGCACGCGCTCGGCGCGGGTCTCGATGTGCCCGTAGAGCAGCGTCGAATTGCTCGGGATACCGAGCCGGTGCGCGATCTCGTGGATCTCGAGCCAGCGCCGGGCACCGATCTTCTGGTGGAACAGCTCGCGGCGGACGCGCTCGCTGAACACCTCGGCTCCGCCCCCCGGCAACGCGTCGAGCCCGGCCGTCTTGAGCTCCCCGAGCACCCATTCGGCCGGCTTCTTGGTCAGCCGGCAGAAGAAGTCGATCTCCACCGCGGTGTAGGCCTTGACGCTCAGATCGGGCTTCTTCTCCTTCACCCAGCGGATGATGTTCACGTAGTCGTCGAATCGCCACTTGTTGTGGAGTCCGCCGACGATGTGGATCTCGGTGATCTCGGGATCCACGTGGGCGAGGATCTGCTCGCGGGTCATGGTGTAGGCGTCGGGCGCGCCCGGCTTCTTGGCGTAATCGCAGAAGCGGCACGACAGCACACAGACGTTGGTGGGATTGAGCTGGCGGTTGACGGTGAAGTACACCCGGTCGCCGTGCCGGTCGCGTGCGACCGCGTCGGCGAGCCGCCCGACCTCGATCACCGGGGCGTCGAAGAGCCGCACCCCGTCCTCCTGCGTCAGCCGCTCGCCGGCGAGCAGCTTGCGCCGGGCGGCCTCCACCACGGGGTCGCGTAGACGCAGGTGGGTCACATGGACAGGTGGCATGACGGGGGAACCCCTCCGACCGGGACGATGGGGACGGCGGAGTATAGACGCCGATGGCGGAGGGGTCGAGCGACGCGGTGTCCGGGTCGTGGGTGGCCGACCCACCGGCGCACGTTCTGGCCGCCGGTCGCGACGCGATGGGATCCGGTGGCGGACAACCTTCTACAGCGGCAGGTAGTAGGTCACCTTGGCGAGGAAGATGTTGTCGGCGTCCTTCTGGAACATCTGGGTGAAGTCGTGACCCGGGTTGAACTCGCCGGTGCTGGTCACGTCCTCGCGCTGCTGGGTCCACACGAAGTAGAACGCCGACCCGGGCATGTACTCCCAGCGGAAGACCGCGTTGCCGCGCAGCGACGCGTAATTGAAGTTCGGGTCGAAGGGCGGCGCCACCTGGACGAAGTCGTAGGTGTTGGGCCGGGCCAGGGCCCGGAAGTCCTCGTACACGCCGGTCGAGACGTAGGGCTGGACGAACGCCTGCAGACAGATCGTGGGTGTGAACGCCCAGCTGATCCGGAAGTTCCCATACACCGTGTTCTGGTGGAGCAGTGCGAAGACGTAGCTCTTGCCGTAGGTCTCCACCGCGGCCGGGTCGTCGAGCGTGGTCACGTACTGCGCGTACTCACGCACGAACTCGTACCCGGGTCCCATGGTGATCTTGAGACTCGACAGCGGCTTCAGCTCGACACTCGCGTTCATATAGGTGTCGATCGAGCCGCGCTCCCGGATGTACTGGCCGCCGGACAGGTTGAGATAGAACTTCTGCTTCTGGTCGGTCCCCATCGAGAAGTCCCACTGGTATCCGGGCGGGGTGAGCATCCGCGGGCCGCCACGGGTGCGGCGGATGCTCACGGTCTGCGGGTTGTAGGCGATGTCGGGATTGATCCACCAGTTGTTGTTGAACTCGCTGTAGTTGCTCGCCCATCCCCCGGCGCTGGTGATGTCGCCGCCGAAATCGGAGCTGCCGAACACCGCACCGATGAGCTCGGTGTAGCGCCGCACCTTGCCCGGATCGCTCCAGCGGTACCCGCCGCCGATGTGACCGTTGATCACGTCGGTCTGGGTCTGGTAGCCGACGTCGTTGACGTCGAAGCGTGGATTCACGAAGCCGATCGCCGAGTTCGAGATCCAGCGCCCCTTCTCCTTGTTGAGCCACACCCTGGTTCCAAAGCCGGTGAGCGAGGTCGCCGCGCTGTCCACGCCGAGATAGCCGGCGTCGGGACGCTGGAAGTAGTGCCGCTGATCCTGTTGCAGCCCGACCATCCGCGCCGCGGTGCCGCCGACGTAGGACAACACCGACCATCCCGACAACACCCAGGTCCGCTTGGGATCGAGGAACACCCAGCCGTCCATGCCGCCCATCAGAGAGGTGCGGTTGAGCTGGTCGCGCAACGACGCGTCGTCGAACGAGCGCATCGCGATGGTGGTCATGAAGCCCAGCCCCTGGCGGCGGTCCTTGAACTCCTTCTGCACCCGTGTCGCCTGGTAGTAGCTGAGCGGCTCGACCGGTTGCGACCATTCGTTCCCGGCGGCGTAGAGCTGCGCCTCCTCCTTGGCGGTCACCGCGTGCAGGGTGCCGAAGTTCACGGTCGGGCTGATCTTGCCGATCACCTTCGCCGCGCCGAGGATGGTGGTGCCGACGGGCGTGTCGACGTAGTCGGCGCCGGGCAGCTCGCCCTGCGGCGTGCGACCCACGCGCCGGCTGTAAAAGAACTTCGGGTCCTGCCAGTTGAACCCCCAGTAGTTGCTCGCCCCCTCGTTGCCGAAATTGAACACCGAGGAGCCCTCCACGAAGAACGGTCGCTTCTCCTGGAAGAACGTCTCGACGTCGCTCAGGTTCACCACCGCCGGATCCACCTCGACCTGGCCGAAGTCCGGGTTGACGGTCGCGTTCAGCGTCATCCGGCTGCCGACCGAGGTGCGCAGGTCGAGCCCCGCCGCCGGGGTCACGTCCGAGCCGTCGTGGAACGGATCGGCCGGCGCGTGCGGCGTGAACTCGCCCTTCGAGGTCATGTACGGCAGCAGCTCGACGGTGCGACGCGGCTGCACCCCGTCGAGACCCACCAGGTCCGGCCAGCGCGACACGAACCCGCTCTCGTTGCGCGGCTGATAGGCGAGGAACGACTCCTCGTTGCGGCGTGGCAGCACGCGCCGGAAGTTGATCCCCCACACCTGGTGCTCGGCGTTCTGGAAGCGGAGCTGTGAGAACGGGATCCGGTACTCCGCGACCCAGCCCTGGGGGTCACGCCGGACGCGCACCTTCCACACCCCGTCCCACGACGCATCCTCGTTGCCGTCGTTCGAGAGTGTGCCGTCGAACTGGGTCCCGGCGCAGTTGACCAGGAAGTAGTAGCCGCTGCGCTTGTCGTGGTACGGGTCGAGGTAGACTGAGAAGCGGTCCGCCGGCACCGATTCGTCGCGGCGGGAGAGCCGGGAGATCATCGAGTCGGGCGACGAGTCGAACAACCGCGCGCCCACGTACAGGGCGTCGTCGTCGAACAACACCCGCACCTCGGTGCGCTGGCTGCACGGCTGACCCTGGTCGGGGAGCTGCTGGTAGAACTCGGTCACGACCTGCGCGTCGCTCCACGCGGGCTCGTCGAGCACGCCGTCGATCGTGATCGCCGCGGTGGTGCGGGTGGCCCGGATCGGCGCATGCGGCGGTGCCGGGACGGCGGACGCTCCGCGCGTCAGCGCACCGATCAGGGCCAACGTCACGATGCCGGCGAGAGCGGAGGGCCTACAAGTGGAGGTAATAGGTCACCTTGGCCAGGAAGACGTTGTCGGGCGCGATCCGCGCCACGTCGCTCATGGTGTTCCCGAACGTGTGGTCGCTCACGCCGTCCGATCCCAGCCGGTTCTGGGTCCACGCCAGGAACAGCGCCGAGCCCGGCATGTACTCCCAGCGGAACACCATGTTCCCGCGCAGCGATCGGAAGTTGAAATCGCTCGGCTCCGGCGGCGCCGGGTCGAACGACCAGGTGCCCGGGAGCGCGAGTGACTTGAAGCCGGTGTAACGCCCCACCGACACGTACGGCTGGACGTAGGTCTGGAGCGTGGTCGACGGCGTGAACGCGATGTTGACGCGGATGCTCGCGTAGGCCGTGGTCTGGTCGAGGTGCGCGAACACGTAGCGCCGCCCGTAGGTCGCCACCGCCGCCGGATCGTCGTACTGGTCCACGTACTGCGCGTCGTCGATGTTGCGCTCGAATCCCGGCCCGATGCTGAGCTGCACGTTCGAGACCGGCTTCCAGTTCACGTCCCCGCTGGTCGCCCAGTCCTGCGTGTTCGCGCCGCCGCGCACCTCGAAGCTGCCGTTCCAGTCGAACGTCAGGTTCGGCCGCGGATCGCTGTTCCAGTACAGGCTGCCGTTGGTCCAACCCGGGCTCACCATGCGTGGGCCGCCGCGGGTGCGGCGTCCGCTCAGCGCGTGCGGACCGGCGCCGACGCTCCAGTTGATCTCGTGGTAGTTCACGAACTGCACGTAGCCCATCTCGTAGACACCGGCCGCGCTCACCGCGCCCTGGAAGTCGAGCGCTCCGAACCCCGCCACCTCGGTGGCGGCGTACCGCTTCACCTTCCCCATCCCGGTCCAGCGGATGCCCTGCATGGAGTGGGCGTTGATCACGTCGGCGTAGCTCTCGTATCCGATGTTGTTGACGTCGAAGCCGGGGGTCACGAATCCGACCCCCGAGTTGCTCATCCACCGCCCGCGCTCCTTGTTCAGCCACAGCCGGGTGACCGCGCCGCTGAGCGACGTGGCGGCGCTGTCGATGCCGAGATACGGTGCGTCGGGGCGCTGGTAGTAGTGGCGCGAGTCCTGCTGGAGCGTGATCATCCGCGCCGCGGTGCCCGTCACCTGTGACACCGCCGAATAGCCGGACACCACCCACAGCCTGCCCGGGCCCATGGACACCCAACCGTCCACACCGGCGGTGGTGGCGGTGCGATCGAGCTGATCGCGCAGCGCCTCGTCCTCGAACTCGCGGCCGACGAAGTTCACCATGGCGCCCAGTCCCTCGCGGCGATCCTTGAACTCCTTCTGGGTGCGGATCTCGCCGAACCCGGTGAGCGGCTCGACCCCCACCTGTCCGCGCCCGCCGTCCCCCCATTGCACGTCGGCCATCTCGCGTCCGGTGAGCGCCACCACCGAGCCCAGGTTCACGGTCGGGGTGAGCTTGCCGGTGAGCTTCGCCGCCCCGAGGATCCGGACCGCGTCCAGCGGTTCTACGTACGCCGCCGTGTCGGGGATCGACCCCTGGGGCGGCGCGCCGATCCGCCGGCTGTAGAAGAACGTGGGCTCGGGCCAGTTGAAGTTCCAGTAGTCGCTGGCGCCCTCGTTGCCGAAGCGGAACACCTGCGCGTTCTCGACGAAGAACGGTCGCTTCTCCTGGTAATAGGTCTCGACGTCCGACAGGTTGAGGGTGGCGGGGTCCACCTCGACCTGGCCGAAGTCGGGATTCACGGTGGCGTTCAGGGTGAGACGCGGCCCGACCCCCATGCGCAGGTCGCCACCGGCGTTCGGGGTGTAGATCGCGCCGTCGTTGAACGGATCGCCCGGCGCGTGCTGCAGGTAGGACGCCTTGCTGGTGAGGTACGGCAGCAGCTCGACCTTGCGGCTCGGGCGCACGCCGCGGATGTCGGCGAGATCGGGCCAGCGGGACGCGAACCCGTTCTCGCCGCGCGGCGGGTAGGACAGCATGTCCTGCTCCGTGTACCGACCTACGACACGCCGCATGTTGACGCCCCAGGTCTGCGTCTCCGACTGCTGGAAGCGCATCTGCGAGAACGGAATTCGGAACTCGGCCGACCATCCGGTGGAATCCCGGTGCGAGCGGCCCTCCCACACGCCGTCCCAGGACAGGTCGTCGTTCCAGCCGTCGTTGGCCTCGGTGCCGTCCAGCTTGGTGCCGGCCGCGGTGACGATGAAGAAGTAGCCGCTCCGCTTGTCGTGGTAGGGATCGAAGTAGACGCAGAAGCGGTCGCACGGCACCGAGTCGTCGCGGCGCACCAGTCGGGCGACGATCGAGTCGGGCGCGGGGTCGAACATGCGGGCCCCGACGTACAGGGCGTCCTCGTCGTAGACGACCCAGGCATCGGTGCGGAAGCGCGCCGGGGACCCCTGGTCGGGCTCGAGCTGGTAGAACTCGGTGATCGGCGGGTGGTCCCTCCACACCGGCTCGTCGAGGACACCGTCCACGTTGACGGATCCCTCCAGCCGTATCGCCTGGATCGGCGGATGGGGCGGCGCCGCCTTCGACTGCGCGAAGGCGGCCCCACAAGCGAACAGGCCCAGACCGGGCAGCATCGCGGCCCCCGCCAGCAGGGTTCGGAATAGGACTCGCGGCATGTGGGCGATCTCGCGGGCTTGGGACGGAGTATCGGGACCGTCGGGTAAGACGCAGCGCCGGGTCGAAAGGTTGGCGACGGGAGACCACTCCACCAGAGCTACGGCGAGATCGCGGGTGGGTTTCCGTCCGGCGCGGATTTCCGCACCGACGAGCGCGGCGGTTTGGTGGGAACGAACTCGAGGCGTGGGCGTCTCGGGGGTGGGGGCTTTGCGCCGGGAATCGAGCCGGGACTAAAGTCCCGGGCGGCTCCGGGCGCGCGCCCGCTCCGCCAAGGTGGCATGGCCCCGGAAGCCCGAGGTGAAGGTGCCCCGCAACGAGGTCTTCGGCTGGGTGTGGATTCTCGCCGGCCTGTCGTCCGGGCTCGGACTCGGGTTGTTCTTTCAGCGCGAAGACTGGCTCGGCGGCTACGCCTCGCATCCCCGCCGGCTGATCCGTCTCGGGCATATCTCCTTCCTCGGGCTGGGCATTCTCAACGTCCTGTTCGCGCTCGGGAGCGCACGGACCCTCCTGGCGCCCGGGTTGCTGGCGGTGGCGTCGTGGGCGCTCATCGTCGGCGCTGTGACGATGCCGGTCTCCTGCGTCCTCATGGCCTGGAGGCGCCAGCTCCAGCCGGTCTTCGCGGTGCCCGTCACGAGCCTGCTCCTGGGCGCGGGGCTGGTGGCGTTCGGGATGCTGCGGTCGTGAGACTGGGCATGATCGCCATGAGCGGCGTGCGCGCCGCGAATCCGGAGCTGACCGCGATCGGGCTCACGCTGCCGGGTTTCGTGGAGCGGAGCCAGGTCATCGCATCACTGCCCAGCTTGTCGCTGCTCACCCTCGCCGCGCTCACACCCCCGGAGTTCGAGGTGGAGTACCGTGAGATTCGGGACTTGAGCCAGGAGCCGGAGCCGGCGCACGACTACGATCTGGTTGCGATCGCCTCGTACACCGCGCAGATCGGGGATGCGTACCGCCTGGCAGACATCTATCGCGAGCGTGGCGTACCGGTGGTGATGGGAGGCCTCCACGTGACCGTGCTCCCCGAGGAGGCGCGGGCGCACGGCGTGGTCGCCGTGGTCGGCGAGGGTGAGCTCACCTGGGGACGCGTGCTCGAGGACTTCACGCGCGGCCGGCTTGAACCCGAGTACCGCCCGCCGGCGAAGCAGTGGTTCGATCTCGCCGACGCCCCGATGCCTCGCTTCGAGCTGCTGGATGCCGAGAAATACAATCGGCTCACGGTCCAGACCAGTCGCGGCTGCCCGCACCGCTGCGACTTCTGCGCGAGCTCGATCCTCCTCACCCCCAAGTACGTGGTGAAGCCGGTCGAAAAGGTCATCGCCGAGATCCGCCGCATCAAGTCGATCTGGCCCCACCCGTTCATCGAGTTCGCCGACGACAACAGCTTCGTGATCCGCCCGCACTACAGACGGCTGCTCGCCGCGCTGAAGGACGAGCAGATCAACTGGTTCACCGAGGCGGACGTTTCCATCGCGGACGATCCCGTGTTGCTCGACCTGATGCGGGAGAGCGGATGCCGGCAGGTGCTGATCGGGCTGGAGAGCCCGGTCGCGGGGGGGCTCGACGGGGTCGAGTTGCGAGGGAACTGGAAGTATCGCCAGCGCGCCGGATACGAGACCGCGATCCGGATCATTCAGTCCCATGGAATCACGGTCAACGGGTGCTTCGTGCTGGGACTCGATGGCCATGATGAGTCGATCTTCGACGCGGTCTATGACTTCGTCGAGCGCACCGGTTTGTTCGAGGTGCAGATCACGGTGATGACACCGTTCCCCGGAACACCGCTCTACGCGCGGCTCCGGCGCGAGGGCCGCCTCCTGCGGGACGGGGCTTGGGAGCGCTGCACCCTGTTTGACGTCAACTTCATGCCGACCGGCATGACGCCGGAACGGTTGCAGTGGGGGCTGGTGGAGCTCGGACGCCGCATCTACGAGAAATCCTTCATCGAAGACCGTCGAGCGCGATTCGTCCGGGCGCTGCGTGACGCCCAGGGGTCGCGGACGGGGGAGATCACTCATGAAGCGTGAATGGATCGTTCCGTTGTTCGTGGTCGCCGGGCTCTATGATTTCCTGCTCGGCGCGTCGTTCCTCTTCGCGTGGCCGGCGATCTACGCCCACTTCGGCATCACGCCACCGAACCACGCCGGGTACGTGCAATTCGGCGCCGCGGTCATCGCCATCTTTGGCATCGGCTTCTGGTTCGTGGCACGGGCACCCGAACGCAATCGCGACATCATCAAGTTGGGCGTGCTCCTCAAACTCGCCTACACGGCCACCGTGCTCACCTACTGGGCGCGGCACGAGATTCCGATGATGTGGGTGCCGTTCGCGTGGATCGATCTCGTGTTCATGGTCCTGTTCGCGGTGGCCCTGCGCGTCCTCGCGGCCGCGGCCGCGGTGGGTCGACCGGCCTGAGCGATCGCTGGCGACTCGCGCCGATGAGCAGCTAGTCGAGCTACCGCAAGATCGCGATGCGCGCGACGGCCCATGCCCCTTCCCGGGGCCGGTCGCCGGCCCAAGCCCCTCCGCCCCTACCTCCGGCTCCCCAGCGCTCCCGGCCCTGTCCGTGTCCGGTTCGGGGCCTCCGTCTCGTTTCTATCAGTGAGGGCCGTGCCGGGACCACCGGGAGGCGCTGGCACCGCAAGCCCCGTGGGTCCCGGGCGGCCCGATCCGCGGAGGCGTGACGATGAAGCGCACCGAAGGGCTGCGGCCGGCCGCGTCTCGCGACGCGAGGGCGAGACGACGGCTAGCTCCGCAGACGGGCCAGCTCGACCGCGAGTGCCGTGGCGACACGCGCGTTGTGGCGGAGCAGGGCCAGGTTGGCCGTCACACTCGCGCCACCGGTGCGCTCGCGCATGCGCTCGAGCAGGAACGGCGTGAGCGCGCGCCCGGTGACACGCGCTTCGGCCGCGTCGGCGAACGCCCCCTCGAGTGCCGACTCATAGGTCGCGGCCGGCATCTCGTCCTCTTCGGGGATCGGATTGGCGACCAGCACGCCACCCGACGCACCCAGCTCCCAGTGGGCACGGATCGCGCGCGCGACCGCGTCAACGCTGTCGAAGCGCCGATCGACCGGCAGCCCGCTCGAGCGCCGGTAGAACGCCGGGAATTCGTCGGTGCGAAGGCCGAGCACCGGCACCCCGGCGGTTTCGAGCGCCTCGACCGTGCGTGGCAGATCCAGGATGGCCTTGGCTCCGGCGCACACCACGGCCACGCCGTACCGCTCGAATGCCGTCAGGTCGGCCGACACGTCACCGGTCTCCGCCGCACCTCGATGAACGCCGCCGATGCCCCCGGTCGCAAGCACTTCGATGCCACAGGTCGCCGCCACGAACAGGGTGGCGGCCACGGTCGTCGAGCCGGGGGTACCGCCCGCCACCACCGCGCCGAGATTGCTGAGATTCACCTTGCTCACGTCCGGCGCGTGGGCGAGTCGCGCGATCTCGTCGCGGCTCATGCCCACGGTGACGCGGCCGTCGAGCACGCCGATGGTGGCGGGCACGGCGCCGCCCCGGATCACTGCAGCCTCCAGCTCGGCGGCGAGCTCGAGACCCTGCGGGGCGGGAAGGCCGTGCGTCACCACCGTGGTCTCGAGCGCCACCAGCGGGCGATGGTCGCGGAGCGCCGCCTGGACGAACGGTGCGATCTCGAGCGGTCGGCTCAACGGCGGCCCCGTGGACGTGGAAGAGCGGTGGGTGTGGCGGGGGCGGTTGGCTCACCCGCACCCGGAAGTCGTAAGCACGCAGTATCGCTCGCCGGGGCGGGCGCGGTCGAACCAGGGCGCGGGGCCCGCTTCCTCTCGGGTCGCTTCGCACCGCACTCGCGTGCGGGATCGGTGGCGGTCGCGACAACCCGCTGCGCTCGAAGGCCCAGGGACGCATCGACAGCGCCACTCCCGATCCGTTTCGATTTTCGTTCGCGGCGCTTCATGTGCGATTGCACCACGTTGGCGCTGTCCATCATTCGCGCGCGAGTGACAGAAGACGCTTTACACGACCTGCGCGCGGGGGGAGTCTTGTATACGTCGGCCAGCCGCCGCTCGACGTCGCCCGTGCCACGCACCGGCTCCCCTGCCGCCCCCATTGTGCGTGACCAGCCCGCCGCCCGCGACGCGATGGCCCCGAGGTAACGCCGTGCCCCGGTCGCCGCCACGCATCGCGCACCCCTAGCCGCCTTCATGCGACGGCCTCGTGCCGCTC
>JBIOKD010000047.1:0-14583 GCA_044451485.1 Candidatus Eiseniibacteriota bacterium
CGCAGCAGATCGCGCACCCAGAGCTGGTGGAACTCGATCATGCGTCGGAGCTGTGCGCGGCCGGTGCGTCCGTACTTCATGTACGCCTGGCAGGCCTTCCACAACCCGGAAGGATCCTTGGCCTGGGCAGGCGCGAGCAGGGCCAGCGCCTCGTTGCGTGTCTCGATCGCGCCGCTGTCACGCAGCTCGAGCGCCCGGGTCAGACTGCCGCCCGAGAGCGCCGCGAGCAGACGCGACTCGCGCCGGTCGACATCGGCACGCTCCTCGAGGAATCGCATCACCGACGTCTCGGGGAGCGGAGCGAATCGCACCCGCTGGCAACGCGAGCGGATGGTCGCGGGCAGGCGGTTCACACGCGAGCTAGTCAGCACCCACACCGTGGTGCCGGGCTCCTCGATCGACTTGAGCAGCGCCGAGTACTGGTCCTCGCGCATCCGGTCGGCGTCGCGCACCACCACCACCCGGCGTGGCGCCTCGTAGGGCTGGTAGGCCAGCTCACGCAGCAGCTCGCGGGTGGTGGAGAGCCGGATCGAAGCGGCCTTGTCGTACACGAAAACATGGAGCGGATCGTGGCGCATCGCGGCAACGGTCTCGGCGATGGTCTCGTCCAGCTCGCGTTCCTCGCCTGACACCGGGAACAGGAGCTTGAGATCGGGATGCTGGAGCGTCCCGGTCTTGATGCAGGCGCCGCACTCGCCACACGCGTCGTCGAGCGTTGCGGCGCGGGCGGGTGCGGGTGCGGCGGCGGCGAACAGGTCGTTGGCCCGTGGAGCCGGCGCGCCGGCGCCACGCTCGCACAGGAGCGCGCGCGCGAACGCCAGCGCCGCGGTGCCCTTGCCGACACCGGCCGGGCCGTGGAACAGGTAGGCGTTGGCGAAGCGTCCGCCCGCCACCACGCCACGCAGGAAGGCGGCGGTGGCGGGCTGGTCGATCAGCTCGGCGAGACGCACGATGGCCATGCGCGAAGGATACACGAGGATCGCCCGCGGCCGGGTCAGCGAAGGGACCGCTCGGGTGCCGCGAGCCGATCCACGCCGGGCAACCCGCGCGACCGGTCGATCAGAACCAGACGCCGAGCGACAGGTGCAGCCGAAACCGCCGCCACTGGTTGGTCGGCGCGGCGGAGGGTGGCAGACCCGCGACGAGCGCCTTCACGACGTCGTTCGGCGAGCGCAGGTCGAGGATCGAGGGATTGAGCTGGTAACCGCCCTCGAGACGCATCGCGCCGATGGGCGAGTAGTAGCCCAGCCCCGCGCCGGTGGTCATGAACCAGCGCGTCTCGTCCGACGTGAGCAGGGCGATCTTGTAGCGGTCATCGGGCGTCCACACCCGGCCGGCGTCCAGGAACACGTGACCGCTCAGCTCCGGACGCGCTCCCGGCAGCGGCAGCCGCAGCTCCGCGGTCACCGCGGCGCGGGCGAGACCACCGAGCGGATCGTAGTAGTCGGAAACCAGCGTGTGCCCGTCCGATCCGACGTCGAGATGCGGGTACTTGGGGCCGAGCAGACCGGTGTCGTAGCCACGCACGTCACCCGAGCCACCGGCGGTGAACATGTAGTCGCGCAGCCGGATGAACTCGATGGTGCCGCTGCTGTCCGGCGGGGGGATGCTCGAGCCGCTCGGCCACAGCCGGCCGACGGTCGCGCGCAGCAGCAGCGCGGAGCGGCCGATCGGCACCGGCAGGAACGCGGTGCTCATGAGGTCGACGCGCTGGAACTGGACGTCGCTCATCGCCGGCGGCCCGGTGATGGTCAGCGTGGGGCGCACGGTGATGCCGCGACGTGGCAGCGTGGCGTTGTCGAGCACGCCACGACGCATCGCCAGGGTCCACTGCTGCGTGTTGCGGGCCTGCTTGACGCCCGCCAGCACGTTGTCACCGACGAGCGCCGTCACCTGGCTGCCGGTGAGTGATACTCCCCCGAAACGCAGATCGATGATGTGCTTGTAGGACTGGTCGAAGGTCAGCGACAGCGACTGCAACAGACTGAACGGGTAGACGTACGTCACCAGCATCGAGACCTGCGCCGAGCGCTCGCGATCGTCGTCGCGATACTCGAGCTTCGGTCCGAACGACACCGACGCGGCGGGTGAGCCGACGTAGGGCTGACGCATGGTGAGCGTCAAACGGAGCAGCCTGTCGGGCAGCTCGCCGAGGTTCCACCATCCGGTCTGCACCAGACCGACCAGGTCCACGCAACGCGCGCCACCGGTCAGGTTCGGATGCGTCCAGCCGGTCTGCGCCGAGATCCCCGCGCCGCTCGACACGTAGCCCACCGCGAGACCGGTGAGACGCGCGGTCGATTGCCGGATGGTGACCTGCACCGGCACCGCGGAGTCTCCGATGGACGCCGTTGGGACCTCGACCGAGGCGTCGCGGAAGAGATCCACGCTGCGCAGGTTCTGCTGGCCACGCACCATCGACGAGGTCGACACCCAGTCGCCGCTGGTGAACGGGAGGTGTCGGGTGGCGAGCTTCGGGTCGATGGGGGGGTCGGTCGTGACGGCGATCGACGCGACGCGGGCGCGCAGCCCCGGATCGACACGCAGCATCACGTCGGCCACGCGTGCGGCCGTGTCCACGACGGTGCTGTCGTCCACGCGCGCGCCGAGATAGCCGAGATTGGCGAGCCACTGCCGCACCGCCGACCGCAGCCCGTCGATTCCCGCAGCGCCGAGGCGATTGTCGAGCGCCTCGCGCTCGTATTTCAGCAGCTTCTTCCGCGCACGGTTGACCTCACGCGCGTCCACCTCGCCCGCGCGGCTCGGATCCACGAGCCTCACGCCGAGACGCCGGACCCGGATCGGCTCGCCCTCGCGGATCACCAGGGTCACGGTCACCAGACGACGGGTATCATCGGTCTTCACCTCGTAGTCCACGCCCGCGTCGGGGAAGCCCTCGCGGGCGTAGAGCTGGCGCAGACGCGCCACGTCCTCCTGCAGCGCCAGCGGCTGGAACGGATGCGGCGTCGGATCGGGCACCAGCGGCAGCCACGCGACCATGTGGTGGAGCCCGGTGAACGCCCCCTCGCCGCGCGTGGACACCTGTTTCTCGAGGACCGTCTGGGGCAGCTCGTGCGGCCCGATCCAGCGATAGTGCACCGCGTGCGTCTCGCACCGGATGCCGAGACGCAGCACGCTGGTCGCGTTTGCGACCGGTGTCGACGCGGCCACGATCGCCGCCGCGAGCACGCAGGCCAGGTGCGCGCGCATGCGGGTCAGCGCCCCAGTCTCGGACGCAGGAAGATGCGGGTCTGCTGGTCGTTGCCCTGGATCTGGACCAGCAGGCGGCTGAGCGCCTCGAGACCGACGTCGTACTCGGTCTTGAGGGTGGTGCTACCGGGGCCGTTGGCGCTGGACTGCAGCGAGTTGATCGGCTCGCGGATACCGAGATAGACCCGCGGATGCACGTAGGTGCCGGCGGACATGGTCTGTCCCCCGTACGCATCCTGGGTGACCTGCACGACGTCGATGCCGATGCTCTGACCGGCGGCACCGCCGACGGTGCCGAGCAGCCACCCCATCGCCAGACCGGCGACGTCCTCGCCGCCGGCGTTCCCGGCGCGACCGGGCGCCTGACCGGTAGTGATGAACTTGAGGATCTCGTCGCGCTCGAGGTGCGGGCGCGACCGGAGATCGATCACCGTGCCATTCGCGTCGGCGGTCACGAACGCGGTCACCTCGACGTCGGAGCCGCTCTGGCTGCTGCTCGAGCTGTACCGCGCCTCCACGGTCGCGCGCGCGTCCTCGACCTTCCCCGGCAGGTCGACCTTGGCCTGGGTGACTTCGAAGCGGCGGCCGAGGAAGCTGACCGTGCTGCGACCCGGGACGATGCCGGCGTTGCCGGCGAGACGCAGCGGCTGACCCGGGTCCTTGTGGGCGCGGAAATCGCCCTTGAGCTCGAGCGACAGCACCGGGTCGGAGCGGCTGCGGAACCACATGCCCTGCCCGACACGGACCCCCATGTCGAGGGTCAGGGAATCGGGTGATCCAGACGGGTGGGAGCCTTCCATGCCGAGATCGAAGCGGGTGCGCAGCTCGCGCAGATCGTCCTCGGTGAGCACGACCGTCTCGTACTTCTCCTCGCTCGCTCCGGCGAGCCAGATCACGCCGTCCTCGAGCGTCAGCTCGCCGCTCACGTTCGGCGCCGCGAAGGTGCCGGCGCACGCCACATGACCCGTGGCGGCGATCCGCGCCGTCGGGGCGTCCATCACCCGGAAGCGGTCGAGCCGGGCCTCGAGCTCGAAGGGGTCGGATCGGCCGCGCTCGAGCTGGAGCTTCCCGGTGGCGTCCAGACGGCCGGCGCCCGAGCGGAGCGCGAAGCGGTCGAGCGTGATCGTGCGGCCGTCGAGCGCGAGATGCGCGGAGCCCTGCTTGAAGTAGGCGCCGAGTTGTGACAGCTCCACCCCGCCGTCCTCGAGCGTGATCTCGCCGCTCGTGTGTGGCACGGCGCCGGTGCCGCCGACACGGGCCTCTCCGTTGAGCCTGCCCGAGAGCTTCCGCATCACCCGCGGCGAGACGATCCGGCCGAACGGCGCGAGATCGAAACCGTCGAACACGAGCTTGCCGTCGAGCGGCCCGTCGGCGAACGCGACGTGCCTGCCGCCCGTGGAATCGGCGGCCATCACCACCGGCAGATCCGCCGCGAGCGTCATCGAGCCCGACTTGGCCGCGTTCACCGCGAGATCGGCGGTCATCCGGCCGCCATTCCAGCGCGCGTGGCCTTCGGCACTCAGCAGCGGCTTGCGATCGGCGTTGAGTACCAGGTGGAGCTGGCCGTGCGCGTCCGGCGCGTCGAGCGTGCCGCCGGCCTCGAAGCTCGCGTCGAGCACGCCACCGAGCGCCGACAACCCGACGAACTGCATCGGGCCGTCGAGTGCCAGGTGCTCGATCGACCCCCGCGCGTCGATCCGGCCGCGGTCGTCCAGACCGCCGTCCAGACGCAGCTCCGGCCGTCCTTCCGTGACCAGCATCAGATCGCGCACCTGGATGCCGTCCGAGTACGCGATCTCGACCGGGTGCGCGAGCGACAGCGGGGTGCCGAACTGATGGATGTCGAGACGGTCGAGTTGCGCGTGTCGCCCGGCCGGCCACAGCCGTCCGCCGAGATCGACGTAGCGCGTGGCGTCCACCTGCGAGCGCGCGCCGACACGCATGGCTTCGCCGTCCCAGTCGAGCGAGCCGGTCAGGTCGCGTGGCACCATGCCGGTGACCAACACCGTCCCCGCGAAGGCGCGCGCCTGGGCGCGGGTCACGCGATCACCCTCGATCCGCATCGTGCCCGAGACACCGATGGTGTCGGCCGAGACGCGGTGGATGCTTGCGCGCAACGCCGACAGCGCGAAGCGCACGTCACGGCCGTCCGATGGACCGCGCGCCTCGAGGTGGGCCCGCACCGGACCGCTCGAGAGCGACGGCACGCCGATCGCGGGCCCGAGCCTCGCGAGATGATCGCCGTCGAGGTCGACATGGAACTCGCCGACGTGCTCCGACCGGGCGCTCGGAAGCGGCACGGTGCCGCCGCCGTGGATCGAGACCGGCGCGCCGGACAATTCGAGTCGCGCGATCGAGAGCATCGAGTCGTGGAGGAGACCGGCGACGCGGATCGTGTCCAGCCGGGTCTGGCCGAGACGCGCGTTGCCCTCGAGCACGAGACGCAGGTCCGCTCCGTCGAGGGCGCCGCCGGGCGGGAGGGAGCCCGCCACGTCGAAGTCCGCGACCGCGTGACCGGCGAGGCTGTCGCGTCCGACCAGGGCGCCGAGCCGCGCCACCTCGAGCCGGCCATGCGAGACGACACGCAGCGAATCGGGATCGAGTCGTCCGGCGGCGGTCATCATCGTGCTGCCGACCGGCGACCGGCCGTCGAGCGTGGCGTTCCATGCGTGATGCTCGATCCGGAAGCGGCCGTCGAGACGATCGAAGGTCACGGGTCCGAGACGCGAGCCGGCGAGGTCGCAGGTCGCGGCGGCGTCGAGCGAGTCGGGGTTGCTCCCGCGCAGGCTGCCCTCGAGATGGCCGTCGAGACGCGCCGGCCATTCCGGATGCCCGGTCCACACCCCCGGCTGCACGCCGTCGAGGGTGAGGCGTTCGAGATCGACGCTGGGCGTGGGATCGAACGGCCGCGCGTGGCCCGCCCAGGTGGCGTGTCCGGCGTCGGTCGCCAGCGCACCGTCGAAACGCAACGCTCCCGCCGCGAGATCGACGCTGGTCTCGCCGCTCGCGAGGGTACGCCCCGCCCAACGCGCGTCGTGGAGCCCGAGACGCGCGTGGCCCTCCATCTCGGTCACCGCGAGGATCCGCTCGCGGGTGGCAAAGCCGAGCGTGCCGTTCAGCTCCACGGTGCCGGTGTCGAGCGCCGCTCCGGCGTCGACGGTCAGCGTCCCACGCTGGATCGTGGCGGTGGCCTGACCTCGTGCCAGGCGGCGATCGCCACGACGAAGCTCGAAGCTCGCGAGGCGGGCATCGATCCGCATCGAGGCGGGTGCGGTGCCCCGACCCTCGAACGCGAGGTCGGCGTCGATCCGGAAGGGGGGCATGCCGGCGCCGTTTGGGCCGGTGGACGCCGTCGCCGCACCCGAAGTCGTGTCCGGAACGGCGGGGCCCGTCTTCGGCGTCTCGTGTCCGGAGGTCGATCGCATGCCCATGAGAAGGGCCGGCTCGACCCCCCGCACCTTGAGGGCTAGCATGCGGTAACCGAGCTCGCGCCCGAGCGTGACCCCGGCGTCGGTCTCGATCGAGCCACCCGCGAACAGGACGCCCGCGTGCGTGTCGATCCCGCTCCCGTGCCAGTGCGCCTCGCCGTCCCCCGCGGTGAGCAGCATCGGCCGATCCGGCGCCGGGTCGAGAGTCACGCGGAGGCTTCCGGTGCGCGAGCTGTCGCTCACCCCGCGGAACGCCAGGGCCAGCGCCGCCCCACCGCTATAGACGAGCGGCGAGGTCTCGTCGCGGAGATGGATCGCGGGCAGATCGAGCCGTGCGTTCAGCTCGCCGGCCGGTGTCGCGTCGAAGGGGCGTGTCCAGCCGGTGGCCTCCATCGCCAGTGCGCCGCTCGAGAGCCGCGTCGTGAGGGCCGCGCGTCCGGCCGTGAAGCGCGCGTCGAGCCTGGCGTCGTCGAGGCGCGTGCCGCCGTATCGCGTGCCCGCGAGGTCGAGCGTCACCGGGCCATCGAGACGGTCGAGCGAGTCGCCGGCCACGTCCGCCTGGAGCGTCGCTTCGATCACACGCGTGCCACGCGGGCCACCGAGCAGGTCCGCGAGGTCGAAGCGTCGCGCCACGCCACGCGCGTGACCCGCGACCGGGCCGCCCCGCGGCATGACGAGCGAGCCATCGAGCGTCACCCGGCCGTCGGCTCTTCCGCGCGCCGCGAGACCGAAGCCGGTGCGCGCGCTGTCGGAGCGTGCGAAGGCGTGGAGCGCGAAGTCGCCCCGGAGCCCGGTGCCGGGCACGACGCGACCGAGATCGCGGCCACCGAGCGGCACGGCGTCGAGGACCACGTCCAGCCCCGCCAGCGAGCGGTCGGCGAGTGGGACGACACCGGTCAGGGTGAGGTCGCTGGCGTCGGTGCGGACACGCAGCGCGCCGATCCGGACGCGGTCGGCGAGCACTTCGCCACGGGCGGCGAGCGTGGCGTGGATCGGCCAGCCGCCGACCGCCGCGATCCCGGGCATGTCGGCCGTCGCCTCGAGGCTGTCGATCGCGAGCGTGAACGCGGCACCGAAGTGCATGTCGCGGAAGCGCGCGAGACGGACGTGTGCCGTCACCACCGAGTCGCGTGGTGCTCCAGGCATGGCCGCCACCAGGGTCACGCGATCCAGATCGAGACGCTCGATCCGCCGGTCCGTGGGCGGACCCTTGGGCTCGGGCTCGGGACGCGGGATCCCACGTGCGTCCACGATCAGCCCCGAGAGCGCAATCCGGCGCACCACCAACGGATGACCGAGCAGCTCGTCGAGGCGGTAGGCGAGCCGCAATGTGTCGACCGAGATCACCGTTCCACGCGCGTTCCGGAAGCGGATCCCGTGCAGCTCGAGACCGGTGAGGGCGCCGCCACGCGCCCCGCCCACCTCCGACTCGAGACCCGGGAACGGACGCACGATCCGCAGGGCAAAGCCGGCCGTCATCCGCAGACCCGCCGGGGTCTCGATCAACGCGGTCACCGTCCCGGCCAGGGCCACGACCACGATCAGCACCGTCCGGAGCAGACCACGGATCACCCGCTCGAGCGTCGATGCGACGCGACCGGGACCCGGCGCAGATGGGGGGGCGGTGTTCACGATGGTCTCAGGAGCGCTCGCGACGTGGATGTTTCATCGCGTGATTCTCTCACGGCCCCGCGTGTGGGGCGCATCGCGGCACCGTGCTCAGAACCACGACCCGAATCGGATGTCGATCCGATGCTGCCGCGTGTCGGCCACGCCATAGTCGAGGGTGAGGGGGCCGAACGGGGTCGAGACCCGCGCCCCCAGGGTGAGCGCGCCGACCGCGCGACCCGAGAGATCACTCCGGCTCACCGGGTTGCGTATGCCGCCGAGCTGAGCCGCGGCATGCATCTCGAAGAACGGCGACGGCGCCTTGATGAAGCGCAGCTCGCCGGCGAGCACCGTGTGACCCGACCACTCGTCTTCGCGCAGGCCCCCGAGACGCGACGGTCCGCCGAGCGCGGGCAGCTCCATGAGCGGCGTCCCGTCCGAGGCCCAGCCGCCGTGGAAACCCGGTCGCACGATGATACCGGCACGCGCGATCGGCATGGCCGCCTCGAGCGTGAACACGCTGAATCGATCCGGGCCGGACATTCCCGCCCACTGCGCGTTCTGGACCAGCCAGCGTGGCGATTGCAGCTCGGCCGCCCCGAGCACGCCGCGCTGGGTCGCGTCGCCAGTGGCATAGCGGCTCCAGCCCGCGCCGGTCTGGAGCGTCGCGTCGCGGGGCAGCCGGATCTGGCCGCCGAGCATCGCCTCGGACTGGTTGCTGTACTGGCGCACCCACGACTCGGGCGCGTCGAACACACGCGTCATCACACGCCGGTAGCCGGCGCGCAGGAACCAGCCCGGGCTGCCGCGGTCCAGCCGGTGCGGTTCGAGCGATCCGAACAGGTTCCAGTCGAACGAGCGCAGCGTGCCCGCCAGCATTGCCACGGACGGGAGACCACCCGGGGTCGGTCGCCACAGCAGCGATCCCTGGGCGCGGGCGCCGCGATCGTTGTCGGCGGCGGCGGTGATGTGCGCCTCGCGTCGCGCCTCCTCGGCCACCTGGAACACCAGACGGGTCGAGTCGGCGTCGCCCTCGAAGCGCGGCCAGGCGCTGGTGAAGAGCCCCGCGCGATAGAGCTTCTCGAGCCCGGGCCGCAACTCGCCGGGACGGAAGCTGCCGGCCGGCATGCGGCCGAGCACGTGACGCGCGGCCTTGGACAGATGCGTCTCGGTGCCGTCCTCGTGCACGAATCGTGGCGCGCCGGCGAGTGGCGGCAGCACCGGGTCGGGTCGCGCGGGTCGCAGCGGTCCGTGGGCGAGACCCAGCGAATCGGGCCAGCCCGCGAGCGACGCGCGGGTGTTCTCGACCGCCATCGCGTACATGGTGTCGATGGCGCTGAAGTCGTAGGCCGACACGTCCGGCAGCCTCAGTAGGACATAGCGGTCGCCGACCATCAGGGTGTCGAACTGACCGCGCTTGTTGAGCTTGTCGAGCAGCGTGATCCCGACCAGTGCCGCCGGGCTCTCGGCCGTCAGATGGGGCTGGTCGAGCGCGACGTCCACCGCCAGCACGTGGTCGATGCCGGGCTCGCGCGCGGCGAGGATCGGGAGGTTGCTCGAGAAGCCGCCGTCGCCGAGCGTGCGCCCGTCGCGATCCATGGCCGGAAAGATCACCGGCAGACCAATCGACATCCGGATCGCCTGGGCCACACTGCCGTCACGCAGCGACACCGGTGTCATCGTGTTGAGGTCGGTGGCCACCACACGCAGCCGGATCGGCAGCCGGTCGAAATCGCCGCGCGCCAGCGCGTCGCATTCGAGCATCTGCAAGGCAAGCAGATGGTTGATGGCCGCGTCATCGAGGAGACCGGACGGCATCCCCAGCTTGCCCGTGTACGCGTCGAGCTTGAGCCACGGCCCCGGCACCCGCCAGTCCCGCCACTCGCGGCGCTCGGTCGCGCTGGGCGAGAGCGCGTGCCCCCAATCCACGTCGTTGCACAGCGTGACGATGTCCTTCCCCGAGTAGCCGGCGCAGTAGAACGCCGCCATCAGGGCACCCATGCTGCTGCCGGCCACGAGTGTGGGGCGCAACTGCTGCTCGTCGAGCACGTCGAAGGTGCCGGCGTAGGCGAGCCCGCGCGCCACGCCGCCGGCGAGGGCGAGGCCCCAAGTCGGAGCCGGCGCACCCGGATGCCGCACGGGCGCCGTGGTGTCGGGGGCGGCCGTGATCCTGCCGCCGTCGCGCGCGGGCGCGGAAGCGGCGGCCGCGCTGTCCGCCGGGATCACCAGTTGTGCCGGGGCGACGCCGAGGCTCTCGGCGACCGTGGTGTCGGGTGTCGCGACCCGGGCGCTGTCGGCTCCGGCGCGCCCCGACGGAGCCACCGTGCTCTCCGGCGCGGCCATCACGGGGGCCGCGACCGGAGCGGGATCGCGACGTGGATCGGCACCCGCCCCGGCGGTGAGCATGATCCATCCAAGCAGGACAAGGGTGAGGGGTCGACGCACCGGAGATCCTCCTCCTCGGTTCGCCAGGGCGGGCGCATCTCGAGGGTAGGAGAGGATTCTAGAGGGGCGCGTCGGGGGCGCCAAACGAGGCCCAAACGGCTTCGCCGGGCCGGACGTCGACTACCAGCGGACGCCGATGCCGAGGGGCAGGTACTGCGCGTCGTGGCCGTCCTTGAGGAACTGGTAGTGGTAGCGGCCTTCCAGGTACACCTCGGCCGGCGAGCCGGTCTTCACGGTGAGCGCGGCGCCGGCATTGAGCCCGAAACTGACGCTGGTGTGCCGTCCGATCACCTGATCCGCGACGACGGGCCAGCAGCCCCACCATGGACTGCAGACGATGCCGTCACTGGTGGCGGGCTCGGTGGCCTCGGCGAAGTCGAAATTGAGGGTGGGTCCGCCGTAGACGAAGTAGCCGAAGGTGCCTTTCCGTGTCGGCGAGTAATCCGCATTGAGGCTCACGGCCCACACCCAGGCGTTGCCATCCGGGACGGTCCACTGCTCGAGCAGCTTCTGGTTGATCTGCCAGCGGTGGAAGGTGACGTCCGCGTACACGCCGAGCGGGCGGTCGTCGGGGTGGTACTGGGCGCCGAGCCCGGCGTCCCATCCCGTGTCGATCGTGTTCGCGGTGCTGCCAAGCGGCAAGCTGAACCCGCCAAAGGCGCGGAGGCTCCACTCCTTGGCCGGGTTGGACCACTGCGCGTGCGCCGGCACCGCCGCAGCGACGAGCGCGGGCGCGACGAACAGGATGGCGAGCATGCGGCGCATGGACGGCTCTCCTCCGTTCGGACGTGGGCCCCGCCGGCGTGCGCCGGCGGGGCGAGCGGATGCGTGTCGCCAAGTGTAAGCGGGCGCGACGTGGCGTGCCAATACACGGCGGCCGCGCGGCGCGTCGAGAGCCCCGAGCGACGGCGACCCTCACCGCTCAGGCGACCGTGACCTCCCGGCAGAGGTACACGTCCTGGATGGCGTTGAGCAGCGCGACACCTTCCTTGAACGGGCGCTGGAACGCCTTGCGACCGGAGATCAGACCCATGCCACCCGCGCGCTTGTTGATCACCGCGGTCGTCACCGCGGCCTCCGTGTCACCGGCGCCCTTCGACTCGCCACCGCTGTTGATGAGCCCGGCGCGACCCATGTAGCAGTTCGCGACCTGATAGCGGCACAGATCGATCGGGTGGCTGCTGTCGAGCTCGGTGTAGATGCGCTTGTCGAACTTGCCGTAGCTCGAGCCGCCCATGTTGAGCGCCTCGAACCCGCCGTCCAACTCGGGCAGCTTCTGCTTGATGATGTCGGCCTCGATGGTGACGCCGAGATGGTTGGCCTGCCCGGTCAGGTCGGCGGCGACGTGGTAGTCCTTGCCGTCCTTCTTGAACGCGCTGTTGCGCATGTAGCACCACAGGATGGTGCCCATCCCCAGCTCGTGCGCATACGAGAACGCGTGCGCGATCTCGACGATCTGCCGCGCGCTCTCGGCCGAGCCGAAGTACACCGTGGCCCCGACCGCCGCGGCGCCCATGTCGTGCGCCTCCTTCACCGTGCCGAACAGGATCTGGTCGAACTTGTTGGGATAGGTGAGCAGCTCGTTGTGATTGATCTTCACGATGTAGGGGATCTTGTGCGCGTAGCGACGCGCGGTCATGCCGAGCACGCCGAACGTCGAGGCGACCGCGTTGCAGCCGCCCTCGACGGCGAGCTTCACGATGTTCTCGGGATCGAAGTAGTCCGGGTTCTTGGCGAAGCTGGCCCCGGCCGCGTGCTCGATGCCCTGGTCGACGGGCAGGATCGACAGGTAGCCGCTGCCGCCGAGCCGGCCGTGACCGAAGATCCGCCCCAGGTTGCCGAGCACGCGCAGATTGCGATCGGAGGGCGCGAACACACGGTCCATGAAGTCCGGGCCCGGCAGATGGAGCCGCTCCTTCGCGATCTTGGGATTCCTGAACTCGAGCAGCTCGACGGCGCGATCCCCGAGCATCTTCTGGATGTCGCCGTAGGTGTTCGCGGCGGATTGAAGCGTGGTGGCCATGGCGTCCTCGATTCTTCGATGTATCTCAGGTGGCCGGCGCGGCGGGGGGGCCCGCGGAGCCTTGGGGTCTCACGATGAGCCGGGCGCCGTGCTGACGCGTGATGTACGTCCACGCCCACTGCACCAGCACCAGCAGCCGGTCGCTGAACAGGGTCAGGTAGTTGATGTGGATTGTCGCCCAGATGACCCACGCGACAAAGCCGGCGAGCTTGAGGCGGGGCGAGTCGAGCACCGCGTAATTGCGGCCGATCACCGCCATGTTGCCATAGTCGTGGTACCGGAAGGCAGTGGGGGGCCGGCGCCCGGCGGCCCGCGCGGCCGCCACCCGGGCCGCGAAACGCCCCATCTGCATGGCGACCTGGGCCGCCCCGGGCAGCGGATGCCCGTCCTGCTCGAACGTGGTGGTGTCGCCGATCACGAGCACCTCCGGGTGCCCGGGGAGCGAGAGATCGGGGGCGACCCTGACCCGGCCGGCGCGATCGGTCGGGGCCCCGAGCCAGGCGGCCGCTGACGACGGCGTGACCCCGGCGGTCCACACCACGGTGCGGCTTTCGATGCGCTCGCCGTTCACCATCACGCCCTCGGCGTCGACCCTCTCGACGCGCGCGTTCAGACGCAGCTCGATCCCCATCTGCTCGAGTCGTCGCTGCACGCGCCGCGACAACCGCTCGTCGAAGGTGGCGAGCACCCGGGACCCGGCGTCGAGCAGCAGCACACGCGCGGCGCGTGGATCGAAGTGCCGGAACTCGTGTGGCAGGGTGAAGCGACGCAGCTCGGCGATGGCGCCCGCCATCTCGACACCGGTGGGCCCGGCGCCGACCAGCACGAAGGTGAGCAGACGCGCGCGCTCGGCGGGATCGTCGGTCATCTCGGCGCTCTCGAACGCGGCCAGGATGCGCGCCCGCACCGCGGTGGCGTCGGCGATCGACTTGAGACTCGGGGCCCAGCGCTCGAACTCGGGGTGCCCGAAGTAACTCGGCGCCGCGCCGGTGGCCACGATCAGCGTGTCGTAGTCGAGCGCATCGCGTCCGTCCGCCAGCACGACCCGTCGCAGCTCGAGATCGACACCGGTGACCTCGGCCATCAGCACTTCGGTGTTGCGCTGACTCGCCACGATCTGACGGATCGGCGCCGCCACCTCGCCCGGGGACAGCATGGCGATCGCGACCTGGTAGAGGAGCGGTTGGAAGACGTGGTGATTGGTGCGATCGACCAGCGTCACCCGCACCGGCGCGCGCGCGAGTGCCAGCGCGGCCGACAGACCGCCGAAGCCGCCGCCGACGATGACGACGTGCGGGCGCTTCCCGGCTTGCGCCGGTGTCATGGGAGCCACTCGGGTCGGGGCATCGCCGCGACGTTATGGCCGCCCGCGGGGCGGCGCAAGCGGGGCGGCGGTGGTGGGAGACGCGGTCGCGCGCCGCGTCCGACCCCCGACGCCGCTGCGGACGTCGCCGCTACGGCTTCAGCACCTTGTACGCGTGCATCCAGTCGTTCTCCCGGAAGCCCGGGATGCACCACAGCATGCACAGCGGCTCGATCGCGCGCGCCGCCTCCGCCGCGCCGAGGTCGGAGATCTCCCAGCCGAACTGCGCGAGCACCGACGTCACCTCGGTCTTGGCGCCCGCATCGTTGCCACACATGAACATCGTCGGTGGCCCGCCCCGGAGCTGCGGATTCACCATCAGGGTGTTGCCCACGCAGGAGAACGCCTTCACGAAGCGCGCGGCCGGCGCCAGCTTCTGGAGACGCTCCATCAACGATTCCTCGAGCGTGGTGAAGAAGTGCAGCACGCCGTTGACCGGCGGCGCCTCGGCGATCGGGTTGGTGGTGTCGATCACCGTCTTGCCGGCGAGGCTCGCCACCCCGCAC
>JBIOKD010000048.1:0-14425 GCA_044451485.1 Candidatus Eiseniibacteriota bacterium
CGATCCGGGTGGCGCCACCGCTCACTCCCACAGCCGGCTGCCCCACCGTGCCACGCAGGATCCGTCCCCCGCCCGAGCACGTGTTGCCGCCGTTCGCCACCACCCCGCCACGCGGATGCGCCAGCGCCCCGCTGGCGATCAGCAGGACCGCCAGACCCGCCGTCATCGCTCCGATCGTCGGTTTGGCTCTCATGTCATGACCTCCTCATCGTGCCACGTATGTCGCATCGCCAGGTCGAGGTTCATGACTGGCCTCACGGCTTCCGGGCGGGCTTCGCCTGATTCGCCTTGACCACCTGACGGAACCTGGCGCGCGCCAGCTCCTCCTGGGTCTTGGCGAGGGCGGCCCGCTGGGCCGCCGCCTTCAGCTCCAGTTCGCGCAGATCGACGAGCTCTGCCTGACCACCCAACTGAGCGCCGTTGGCGCTCAGGGACGATCGTTCCACGTGACTGAACCGTCCGTTGTCGGTGAGGGACGGGCCCGATGTCACCGAGCCATAACTCGTCGGGTAGTACTGCGCGGTGATCGTCGGGTTGTAGACGTAGTTCGTCAGTGACGCGGGGTTGTACGCATAGGCCTCCCATCGGAACGTATAGGTGCCAGCGGGCTTGAAATACGTGCGCGTGACGAAGGACGCCTCATAGCTCTGCTGCAGGTTCACTGAAGTCGCGTACGACCCGGAGACCACATAGTGGGAGAAGTCGATGCCGCCCCCGGTGGTCTCGTCGATCTGGAAGTAGGCGACGTTCGAGTTCGCACCGTCTCCGTCGAAGCGGTGCTGGCCGGATGCATTGACCACGATGTACCCGCTGGACGGCGTCGTGATCGTGACCGTGACGATGTCGGCCATCGTGCCGGCGTTGCTCACGTTGACGGATGAGACCGTGTGTCCCTGCGCGATTCCCGGCTCGTCGAGGATTTCCCCCGAGTCGATCGCGTCGGCGGGGAGCGCGACGGATGCGTCACCCGCGAGGCTGGCGTCGAAGGCCACGCCGTAAGCGCCGACCGTGAACAGTCTGGGGTTGTTCGCGCCGTCCCAGTTGCCAATCGCCGCGATCCCATTGGCTCCGAAGGCATCGCCACCGACATAGAGCCAGTACCCGTCGGAACCGTACGGGAACAGCGAGGCTTCGGTCGTGCCGTTCTCATCCCGCATGTCGAGCTGGCCGCCACTGCCGTAGGCGTTGCTGGTATACGCCGAGACCACCGGATTCGTGGAGCCGTTCCGATAGACGTTCACCGTCCCGTCGCTGGTCGACGATCCGACATCCAGCCGCGGGTCCGCGGTGATCGCGGCTCCGGCGCCGCCATTGTGGATGCTGAACACCGGGTTCGAGGACGATTCGCTGCCGGCAAACGGCAGCCGCAGCGACATCCCGTAGGGTGACGCCGCCAACTCGACGCGCGGCGAGAGCTCGGGACCGCCACCGACCGTGATCCCGAGGTAGTACTTCACGTCGAACGCCAGCGAGCTGAGCGACGTCACGTTGCCCAGCACCACGCTGAACCCGCCCTTGACCACCGACACCGCCGGATCGACCTCGGTCCAGATCGGCGCCCCGGCCACGGGGACGGTGTAGATCTTGAACGTCAGGTTGTAGGGACCGTCCGCGACCAGGTTGCCGCCGGCATCGGTCAGCACGCCCTGATAACTCATCGTCGAGGGCACCGTGGCCAGTGCCGGGAGTGCGATCAGGGACGCGAGCACGGAGAAGAGAAGTGCGAGACGCTTCATGACGGGACCTCCGGGTGCAAGTGTGTGGCTCGCGTCGCGCGTACGGGGGAAGAACCTTGCGCACGTGCGGAACCGGGGGGGCTGGGGCGAAGCGCGCTCGAGCGTCACGTGAGGGGGTCACGTGAAGCCACAGGGATGGACGCGGCCGAGAATCTCCATGACGGGTCTCCGCGGTGGGGCTGCACCGAGCGGACCGGAGAGGTGACCCGCAAGTTAGCATCCAAACCCTGTACAGGCGAGACCTATTCACGCTGGCAGCCGGCGGATCGACCCGGCTCGCCGCGGTGGTGAGTCGGGCCCGTGCCTCCCTTGTCGCCAACCCGGAATCCGCCCTGAAGCCCTGCTGCCACCTCGAAGGGTGGCCGCAGTGGACCCATGGATCGACTGGCCCGGCGCCGGTCAGCGCGTCACGGTCATCCGCCGGATGAACGTGCGCGGGCCCAGCCGGGCACGCACCAGATAGAGACCGGAGCCGAGCGCGTGCCCGCCGTCGTCATTCAGATCCCATACCAGCGTCTCGCGTCCGGCACCCCGTACGCCACGCGCCAGCGTCCTGACCCGCCGGCCGGACACGTCGTACGCCTCGATCTCCACGTCCGCGGCGATCGGAAGCGCCAGGGTGAACGACGCCGTGCCACGCGCGGGATTGGGGAAAGGCGGCGAGAACGCGATCTCCACTGGTGCGTTTCCCACCGCCAACGAATAGCCCGCCTGGATGTGCACGACGTTCGACATCGCCGACCAGTTGCCGGCGTCGTCCACGGTGCGGATGGCGAAGTAGTAGTAGGCCCCGAGGCTGAGCCCACGCACGCTGGCACTCTGCTCCCGCCCCGGGGCGAGCGGCCGGGGTGTCGAGTCGGCGCGGAAGCAGGTCATGAAGTTGGCCACGGTGATCGGCAGCGAGAAGTAACGCAGGTCGTACGCCGTGGCGGTGCCGGTGAGACTGTCGTCGCCCGGTGCCGTCCACGTGAGCGTGACGGCGCCGTCATCGGCACGCGCCGTGAACGGCGCGACCGAGAGCGCACTCAGCACCAGCAGGGATGCCGCCAGCACGGGAGCGGTTGAGAAACGCAAGGATCCCTCCTCGACCGCGGAGCGGCGCTCCGGTGGTCGCGCAAACGCGAGATGCGTCCTGACGAATCCCGCGTCCGGAGAGAACGCGCACGGGAAACACTCCCGCGCCCTTGTGAAGGCGCGGCATCAGAGTGGTTCCGAACCTGGGGAGGAGGTCGGTCGCGCGCAGAGGTGGGGTTGCGCGCCGGGGAGCGAGCGATGCGCGAGGATTCGGTCGAAGCCCCGTGACCCGCATCAGTCTCGTCCCGCGTCGCATTCGTATCATTCCCGCGACGCGGGAATCAAGCGTCGAGGGTGGTCTTCGTGCAGATTTCACGCGGCGAGAACAGCGGTCATGACTCCGGCGTCATCGCCGGTGGCAAGGTTGTCCACGCCGTGAGCATCGCGGTCCCCCAGGAAGACCGCACCGCTCAGCGCACCACCGCGACCCGCGCGCACGCGAGGGGCCGGTCGCCCTGCATGACACGCACCATGTAAACGCCTGCGTGCACGGGACGTCCGGCCTCGTCGCTCAGATCCCACACCAACTCGTGCACCCCGCTCGTCATCGGCCCGGTGGTCAGCACGCGGATGCGCCGGCCGGCGACATCGAGCACCTCGGTCCGCGTGACACCCGCCGCGGCGAGTGTCAGCCCGAGCCGGACCGGGGATCGCGCCGGATTGGGTCGCGGCGGAGTCAGGACGGCGAGCGGCACGAAGACCGGAGCCGGCGACACCGCGAGCACCGCGTCGGTCGCGTGGTCGAACGTCACCGCCACCGGCGGCAGTCCCGTGGAGAGCGGGCCCGCCACCAGCGCGTCGGTGGCGGTGTCGAAGACGAGCAGCCCGGGCGCGATGAAGTCGTTGCGGCAGACGTACAGCTCGCCACGGTCGTCCATCTCCATGTCCGGGAGACTGAATCCGCCCGCGATCGAATAGATCGTCTTCAGCGTGTCCCCGCTGGCGGGGTCCCAGGCCCGCAGCGTGTTGGCCGAACCCGACGACACGATCGCGTAGGCGTGATGCGCGTCGCGCACCGCGATGTCGGCGATGTCACCACCGAGCCCCGCTTCGGTGGCCACCGGACCGAGGTCGGTGAGACCCACCGGGTCGATCGCCTCCACGCCGCCGTCGAGCACGCCGAAGTTCCCGGCACAACCGATCAGCAACCGGGTGCGCGACCGATCGAACTCGAACGTGGTGACCGGATTGCGCAGCGCGAGCGGAATAGCCTGCACCCCCGGGGTCACCGGATCCACGTCGAAGACGGTGTCGGCCTGGGTGTCGACCACCACGACCAGACTCGGATTGCTCGCCACGAACCCGGTCAGCCGCTGGCACGCGACGAACAGCCACCGGTCGACCCGCACCATCCGCGCCATCTCGGGAAGACCGTCGCCGTCGGCGAACGGTGCCAGGGAGATGCCGCCGAGACTCGCGCCGCTCGACGGGTCGACGATCGCGATGGACGACGCCCCGTAGCGCGACACGTAGGCCTTGGTGCCCGACAGAAACGCGATGTCCTGCGGGTTGGTGCCGTTGCCGACCGAGAATTGACGCACCGTGCCGTAGCCGGCCGAGGGATCGATCACCTGGATGTTGTCGCCGCCGTAGCGGTTCACCACGTAGAGCTTGCCCTGGTACCAGCGCGCGACCGCGTCGGAGCCGATCTCGGCGGCGTCGGGCGTGACCACGCGGGTGCTGAGATCGACGGCGTCGAGCGAGCCGGTCGAGAAGTCGGTGCAAACCGAGAACGCGCGGGTGTCGGCGGTGGCCCGCGACGCGACGAGGGTGAGGAACAACGCGAACACGGCGAGCGAGCGGGGCATGGGGTGCCTCATCGGGGTGCGGGTGCCGGCGCCGATCCGAGCTGCGTTTCGAGCGCCACGAAGAAGCCGCGACCGGGCAGCGGGAAGCCCGCCACGTCGGATGCGCGATCGTCGGTGAGATTCTTGCCCTCGAGGGTCAGGACGAGTGACGGGGTCACGAGCGGCGCGCGCAGCGTCGCCCCCATCAGACGACGGGCGGCGACCCGGTAGCGGTTGTACCGGTCGAGGTAGTCGTCCCCCAGCCACTCGAGACTCGCGCCGGCGCCCCACGCGCGGTGTGTCCAGTCCAGCCGGAGGTCGCCCTCGTGCTCGGGATGCTGGGGCAGACGGCGGCCGTTCCAGTACGGCACCGGGCCCTCGTCCACCGCCTGCTGCGTGGTGAACGCGAGTGTTGCCGACAGACCACCCGGCGCGAGCACGCGCAGCGTGCCTTCGTGACCGCGGATGCGGGCACGGGAGATGTTCTGGGCGCGCACGCTGCTCTGGGAGTTCCGCACGTAGAGGATGAGATTGGTGAGCCGCGAATCGAACACGGTCCACCCGGCGCTCATGGCGACAGGCCAGGCGGCTGGCGCGTTCCAGGCGAGACCCGCGTCGCGATTCTCGCCGGTCTCGGGTACCAGCGCCGGGTTGCCGAGCACGCTGCCCTGGTCCCCGAACAGCTCGGTGAAATCGGGCGCGTGAGCCGCCCGCGACCAGTTGACGCGCGCCTCGAGACCGAGACCGAGCCGGGCGCGCGCGCCGAGTTGTGGCGCGTCGAGGGTTCGCGTGGCCTCGGTGGCGACGGTGCCGACGGTGGTGCCGGCGTTGAGACGGTCCCACAGCCGGTCCCAACGCCGCGCCGCCCGCATCTCGAGACGATCTCCGGGCGCGCGCCAGCCGAGCGCGAGCATCGCGCCGACGGCGTCACGCCGGCTCGGGGGTGGATCGTCGTGACCGTCGAGCGTGTCGGAGAGACGCGCGCTCTCGCGTCGCACGTCGCCCGAGGCCTCGAACGTCACCCCGAGTGGCAGACCGGACCACCCGAGACCGGCGCGCGCGAGCGCGTCGTCGAGACGGTCGTGGGTGTCGTGGGTGCCGAGCCCGAGCTCGGCCTTCGTGTCCTCGAGATGGGTCCAGTCGCGTCCGAGCCCGGCGTCGAGCGCGAGCGAGGGCGTCCACGCCCTCCCGCTGCGGGCGAGTCCGAGCCGCGTGAGCGAGTGAGTGAGACCGAACCGGGTGTCGGCGGCCGGGATCGCGCCGAGCCCCGGGACCCCCTGCCACTTCCGGAACAGATGCTCCTGCACGCGCGCCCGCCACGCTCCCGCCGGCGCCCACTCGAGCGCCGCGAGCGCCGTCATCGACTGGAATCCGGCGTTGATCCGCGCGTGGACCGAGTCGTCCGCGACGTTGAACGGCGTGCCATTGTCGTCGAGGTACGGGAAGTCGCCACGCGAGCCCTGACCCGACACGTGCAGCAACAGGTGCGTCGCGCCACGCGCGAGTCCGGTGGTGGCGCCACCCTCCCAGCTTCCGAATGATCCCGCCGCGCCCCGCAGCTCGAGCCCGCGCGCATCGTGTCGCGTGACCAGGTCGATGGCGCCGCCGGGCGCGGCGCCGAGCGCCAGCGGCGAGGTGCCGCGATACACGTCCACGCGCTCGATGGCGCCGTACGGAAGGTCCGAGAGGTCCGCGACCGACTGCGCCGCGCCGGTGAGCGGCATGCCGTCGAGATAGACGGCGACCTGATCGGACGGAGCGCCACGCAGCGACACCGTGCTGAAGGCGCCGAGCCCGCCGTACTGCTCGACGTGCACGCCGGGGGCGGCCGCGAGCAGCTCGCCGAGGGTCTCGAGCGCGCGCCCCGAGCGATGCGCCGCCAGCTCGCTCGTGGATCCGGTGGGCGAGCGGCGCTCGACGTCGCTCCGGAGGCGATCGCGCTCGACCCGGACCTCGGGCAGCACCACGATCGAGTCGAGTCTCGCGCTGTCGCCGGCCGCCGCCACGGGTGCCGGCGCGGCGATCGCGGCCGTGGACGCAGCCGCGGGCAGGGTCGCGGCCGACACGGGTGCCGCCGCGACCGGCGTCGCGATGCCGGCATCCGGCGCACGCGTCGACTCCACGTGGCTCGGCGCCGCGGCGAGCAGCGCGGCCAGGGCCAGTTCCGGAAGCGTCCACACGATCACGGCGTCGCACGCACCCGATCGAAAAGCCCCTCCTCCGTTCGGATGGTGGAGGCGGGGCTCGGTGGCCTTCCCCCCGCCGCTCTCCGTCGGAGCGCTGGGCTGGCTGGCTTCCGGGCAGGTTTCCTGACTCAGGGCCTGCGAACACCGCCTTCCCGACCGTGTCGCGGTCAGTGGCGTCGTGGTGTTCGTGGGCGCCCATCACAGTGGCGGGACCGTGGGGGAATCGCACCCCCTTCCCTCTTACCCATCGCGGGCACCCGGAAGATGTCGCACGGGACCTTGCGGGATCGAGCGCACGGAGTCAAGCGCCCTCCGACGAGCGCGTGCTACGCTTCCGGCATGGACACGATCGCGGTACGGGTGATCGCCCGGGTGCGCAACGGCCGCACCACGACCGCCGATGCCGACTGGGGGGCGCTCGAGTCGGCCATCGAGATGGAGCCCGATTGCGCGGCGGGTCTGGCCGGTCTCGAGCAATGGTCACACGTCGTCGTGATCTTCCACATGTCGCTCGAACCCGACCCGGAGCCGACGACTCTCGTCCGACGCCCACGCGGCCGCGCCGACATGCCGCTCGTGGGCGTGTTCGCGCAGCGCGGACGCATGCGTCCGAACCCGATCGGAATCACCACCGTGCCGATCGTGCGGGTCGGGTCCGGGCGGCTGGTGGTCCGCGGGCTCGACGCGGTGGACGGCACACCGGTGCTCGACCTCAAGCCCCATGCCGCGGTGTTCGACCGCCCGGATGGCGTGCGCGAGCCGGTCTGGTTCACGGAGCTGATGAACGGCTACTTCTGAGACCTCGGGCGCGGCCCGCTGGTCCGCCGGCGGTCCGGCCGGCGACTCGCGCGCCGAGTCGGCGCGCGCCCAGTCGACCACCTCGCACCCGGTCCCCGCTCGCCGTCCTCAAACGGAGCTCAGGTCGGCGATCTCACGCGCCCTCGCGAACACCGCGTGCCACATCGCGCGGGTGAGCTTGCCGGTGTTGGTGTTCTGACGGCTCGGGTGGAACGAGCAGATCACGTGCGTGCCGTCGGGCATCACCGCCTCGGCGGCGTGCGCGAACCGTGGACGCTCGCGCGCCGGCAGCCGCTCCCACCAGCCCGAGGCGCGCAACCAGCGCTCCCACGCGATGCGGCCCAGCAGCACCACCACACGCACCCGTTTCATGAACCGCAGCTCGGCCTCGAGAAACGGGCGGCAACGCTCGAGCTCGGCGGGCGTGGGCTTGTTGGCGGGTGGGGCGCAGCGCCCCGAAGCGGTGACATAGGCGCCGCTGAGCACGAGTCCGTCGTGCCGGTCCACCGATGTGGGCTGGTTGGCGAAGCCGTAGCGGTGGAGCGCCTCGTACAGCCAGTCGCCGCTCGAGTCTCCGGTGAACACGCGTCCGGTGCGGTTCCCGCCATGCGCCGCCGGCGCGAGACCGACCACCAGCAGACGCGCGTGCGCGTCGCCGAATCCCGGCACCGGCCGCCCCCAGTAGGACTGGTCCTGGAACTGCCGCTTCTTCACGCGTGCCACTTGTTCGCAATAGACGCGCAGACGCGGGCAGCGCTCGCACGCGACGATGGCGCGCGACACCGCCGGCAGTGTGCGAAACGCGCCCGGATCGAGCGGACCACGCGCGCCGATCCGCCGCCCGCGATCGCGACGCCGGACCCCGCCGCTCACCGGCCGAGCCACACGATCCGCGCGCTTGCCTCGCCACGCGCGTCGCGCACCCGCGCGAGATAGATGCCGGGTGGGATCCGCGCGCCGCCGTCGCCGGTGCCATCCCACACCACCACACCGTTCCCCGGTGCCGGCGACCACTCGCGCACCCGGCGTCCGCCGGCATCGAACAGCTCGAGACGAGCGCCGGCGTCGAGATGGGACAGCGCCAGCGTCACCTGGCCGTGCGCCGGCGTATTCGTGGACGACAGACGTGGAGCGACCACGGCGACCGCTTCACCCCGGGTGCCGTCCAGACGCAGCAACGCGAAGTCACCAGGGTCGAGTGGGAGTCGAACGATCCGCTCCGCGTCCACCCCGTTCGACGGCACCATGATCTGTGGCATCCATGTCTCGGTGGTCGCGTCGAGCCGCACCGTGGACGCGACGCCCCGGAGACGCAGCGTCAGCGTGCGTCGGGCGAGCGAGTCGCGATTGATACACAGCACGAACGGATCACCGTGGCCATCCATGAAGCGCCCGATGGTGGCGCGGCCCTCCACCCCCGCGATCCAGTCGTCGCCACGGAAGGGATCCGCGCCCGGGGGCGCCGGTTCGGTGCACTGGGCCGAGATCCAGCCCATGGCGGCCAGACGTGTGCCCACCGCCCCCGCGTCGCGATCGAGCGCGCTCACCACGTCGTACCAGTCGGTGCGCGTGCCGTCGGCGCGGATCACCGCGTCGTGCCAGTCCCACGCGGTGTCGGGGGTCGGCGTCCACCAGGTGAAGTAGCCGATGCCGCGACAGCCGTAGGCGAGCAAGTTCGCCACCTGCCAGCGCAGCATGCCCGTTGTGATCGCGCGGTAGCCGCGATGCTGCACCAGCAGCACCACCGACCAGAACGGGAGCCCGCGCGCGGCGGCGGTGACGCGCAGCCCCGATGCGTTCTCGAAGAAGGTGCCCGCATCGCCGTCGGTGCGGAACTCGTAGTGATCGTCACACAGCACCGCAGCCGGGATGCTGTCGAGATAGGAGCGGGTGTACGCGAGCCAGGCGGTGGTGTCGGGCCAGGAGCCGCGACCCAGCAGGTTGTTCCACACCGGGTGGGCGGGGTCGCGGATCCTCAGCGCCGCGGCGATGCGCGCGTGCAGCGCCCATGGCGCCCGGGGCTCGTCCCCCATGTAGTAGGCGAGGAAGCCGGGGTGATCGCGGTAGTCGGCGACGATGGAATCCAGACGCGCACGCCCCTCGGGGGAATCCACACCCCAGCGGTAGAAGGCCTCGAAACGGGAATCCCACACGATGCAACGCATGCCGTGCGCGGCCGCCAGATCGAGCCGATGGAGCTGTGACGCGCGGTCGCCGGCATCGCCCTGCGACGGCAACATCAGGTCGAGTCCAGCCGCCGCCATCTCCGCGACGTGCGCGTCGGTGGTGGATTCGCTCGGCGGGCTCACCCATCCGAAACGCACGAACGCCGGAAACGTGAATCCGCTCCCGTCCGCCGCACCCGGACCCACGTCGACGGCGACCATCACACCGGCGGCGAGAGCGACCGCCGCCATGGCCGAGACGAACCGGATGACACGCATGCCCATGACGTTAACGCCGCCGGGCGCCGTGGTCACTTGATTCCCGCCGGGACGCATCCTACTGTCCGCGTCCTTCGGGGAGGGAGCCATGTACCACATCGATTTGAGAGGCAAGCACGCGCTGGTGATGGGCGTGGCCAATCACCGCAGCCTGTCGTGGGCCATCGCGCAGCTGGTGGCGCAGGCGGGGGCCCGCGTCTGTCTGACCTACGCGAGCGAGCGTCTCAAGCCGTCGGTCGAGGAGCTGGCGGCGACGCTGCCACACGCGTTCACCACCGAGTGCGACGTCACCAAGGACTACGAGATCGACGAGGTGCGCAAGAAGATCGAGGGGCGCTGGGGCTCGCTCGAGATGTTCGTGCACGGCATCGCGTTCGCTCGCAAGGAGGACCTCGAGGGGAGCTTCGTGGCCACCCCGCGCGAGGGCTTCCAGCTGGCGCTGGACGTGAGCGCCTACTCGTTCATCAACGTCACCAACCGCGTGCTGCCGCTGCTCGAGAAGAACGGCGGCAGCGTGTTGACGCTCTCCTACCTCGCCGCCAGCCGCGCGGTGCCCAACTACAACGTGATGGGCAGCGCCAAGGCGGTGCTCGAACAGTCGACCCGGCAGATGGCCTACGAGCTGGGTCCCAAGAAGATCCGGGTGAACGCGCTGTCGGCCGGCCCGGTGAGCACCCTGGCCGCGCGCGGGATCCGCGGCTTCACCGACATGCTCAAGGAGCACAGCGGTCTGGCGCCGCTCGAGCGCAACATCACCAAGGAGGAGGTCGGCACCGCGGCGCTGTTCCTGCTCTCCGACATGGCCAGCGGTGTCACCGGCGCGACGCTCTACGTGGACGCCGGCTGGCACATCCTGGGGATGTGACACGGCGGCCCGCCGCAGCCGGGCCCCGGCGCCGATGTCATCGCCGCGGCACGGTGGCCGGCTCCGAGAGCGGCACTCCGCTCAGCCCGCGAGACGCGCCGCCTCCTTCACCAGCCACGAGCCGATCACGTTTCGCTGGATCTGGTTGGTGCCCTCGTAGATCTGCGTGATCTTGGCGTCGCGCATCATCTTCTCGACGGGGTAGTCCGTCATGTAGCCGTATCCACCGAAGATCTGCACCGCGTCGGTGGTGACCTTCATCGCCACGTCCGACGCCAGCACCTTGGCCATCGCCGAGAGGTGGCCGATGTCGCGCGTGTCACCGCCGTCGATGCGGGCGGCGAGCGAGTAGATGAGCGCCTTGGCCGCCTCGATCTGGGTGGCCATGTCGGCGAGCATCCATTGGAGCCCCTGGAAGTTCATGATGCTCTGTCCGAACTGGAAGCGATGGTGCGCGTACTTGAGCGTCTCCTCGAGCGCACCCTCGGCGATGCCGAGCGCCTGCGCGCCCACCCCCGGCCGAGAAATGTCGAAGGTCTTCATCGCGACGATGAAGCCCATCCCCTCCTTGCCGAGCAGGTTCTCCCTGGGCACACGCGCGCCGTCGAAGATGAGCTCGCGGGTCACCGATGCGTGGATGCCCATCTTGGTCTCCTTCTTGCCGAAGGAGAACCCGGGCGTGCCCTTCTCGACGATGAAGCACGACGCGCCACGCGCGCCCTTTTCGGGATTGGTGAGCGCGACGGTGGTGTAGATGTCCGCCTCGCCGCCGTTGGTGATGAACACCTTGGTGCCGTTCAGGACGTACTCGTCGCCATCGCGCCGCGCCGTCGTGCGTTGCGCGCTCGCGTCCGAGCCGGCCATCGGCTCGGTGAGACCGAACGCCGCCAGCTTCTTGCCCGCGGCGATATCGGGCAGGTACTTGCGCTTCTGCTCCTCGCTGCCGTGCAGAAGGATCGGGAAGGTGCCGAGCGCGGTGCCGGCGAACGCCAGCGCGATCCCCGCGCACACCTTGGAGAGCTCCTCGGTGACCAGACACATGTTGGTGATGCCGTGACCCGACTCGACCAGACCTTCGTACGCGGTCGGGATGAACACGCGGAACAGGTCCACCTTGGCGAGCGCCTCGACGATGTCCCAGGGGAAGATGTTCTCCTCGTCGTACTTCGCCCGCACCGGCTTCACCTTGTCCTCGGCGATGGTCCGCGCGAGGTCGCGGATGGTGCGCTGTTCTTCAGTCAGATGATGATCCATGTCCGCCGCCTCCGGGGCTCCGGTGTCACGACGCGTGCGTCAGCCCGCGTATCGTCGCGACTCTAGCATCCGGTCCACGCGACCCCGGATGGGACCGATGGACCATGTCCGGGGCCCCGCGATCGTGCCGTCACCCCGGGTCCCCGCACCGGTGCTCGTCGTCTGGCACCGGACCGGTCGCGCCGCTACTCTGCGCGTATGCTCGTCGTCGATCGTCGCTCCCTGCTCGACCGCGCCTGGGCGCTCGCACTTGCCACCCTCGGCTGGACCATGGTCGAGGCGGTGGCGGCGCTGGGATTCGGCGCCGCGGCCCGCTCGACCGCGCTGCTCGGATTCGGCGCCGATTCGGTGATCGAGTTCGCGAGCGGCCTACTGGCGGCGTGGCGGATCGCCCGCGAGCGCGGCGGCGACCTCGATCCGATCGCCGCCGAGCGTCTCGAGCGCCGCACCGGGCGGATCGCCGGCGCGCTGCTCCTCGTGGTCGGAGGCTGGATCGTGTGGGACGCGATCGAGCGACTCACCGCGCGCGCGGCGCCGCCCGGGGAAAGCCCGGGTGGGATCGTGCTCGCCGCCGCGAGCGCGGTCGCGATGCCGCTGCTCGGAAGGGCCAAGCGCCGCGTCGCCGACGCGCTCGAGAGCCCGACGCTGCGCGCCGATGCCGTCGAGACCATCGCCTGCGGCTGGCTCGCGGCCGCCACCCTGATCGGGCTGGTCCTGCACGCGTGGTTCGGCTGGTGGTGGGCTGACCCGGTGGCGGGGCTGGCGCTGGTCCCGCTCCTCGCGCGCGAGGGTCTGGAGGGGTTGCGTGGCGAGACCGACGAGGGACCCGCGCCACCGGCGCCGCCGCCGCCGCCACCGCCGCCGGCACGAACCGAACCCACCGACCCCGAGGGCACCTCCCCGGGCCGGGAATAGCCCAGGCCGACCGGCGTATCCCCTTCGTCTGGCGACCCGCGACACCCGCCCGGCGGGCCGCCCCAACGACGGAGGGAGTCATGTCGCAGCCCGAGCATCGGATCGCACCTCGCGCCGCCACGCCGTGGGCGCGCCGTTCCCGCAACACCGCCGCCACGATCGCGCTCGCGTGTCTCGCCGTGTCCGGCGGGGCATCCACCGCGCACGCCTGGTCCCCGTGGCCGCGCGTGGACGACACCGCCCGCGGCCGTCTGGTCGACGTGCAGATCGAGGTGGACGGTCGTGACGTGCCGCTCTACCCGTCGCCGCGTTGGGACAGTCGCCGCTATTTCGAGGCGATGCGTGCCCACGAGTACTCGGTGGTGCTTCGCAACACCACCGGCGGACGGGTCGCGGTGCTGGTGTCGGTGGACGGTCTCAACGTGATCAGCGGCCAGCGCTCGGCGCTCGGAAACGGCGAGTCCATGTACGTGCTCGATCCGTACGGCAGCGCCACGATCCACGGCTGGCGTACCTCGCTCGACGACGTGCGTCGTTTCGTGTTCGTGGACGAGGAGCGCTCGTACGCGACCCGGAGTGGTCAGGCCAACGGCGATCTGGGCTGGATCCGCGTGCTCGCCTTCCGCGAGCGCCAGCCGCAGGTGTCGTACGAGCAGCGCTCGCGGCTGGACGACGAGCGGGCGCAGCAGCCGCGTGCCGCGGCGCCCGGCAACGAGCCGCGTGACGGCGCCGCCGCCCCCGAGACACAGAGTGGCGCTCCGTCGCCGCCGCAGAAGACCGCGCGTCAGGCCGCCGGCGAGCTGCGCGCCGACAAGGACGAGTCGAACGCCAACCCCGGCACCGGTTGGGGTCGTGGCAGCTACGACCCGGTCCGCGAGGTGGAGTTCCTGGCCGAGTCGAACCCGCTCGACCGCATCACGCTTCGCTACGAATATGCCGATGGTCTGCGCGCGTTGGGCATCGAGCCGGTGCGCGATCGGGACCGTAACTGGCAGCGCGATCGAGGCCAGCTCGGGTTCGCCGAGCCGCCACGCTGGTAGCCCGCGTCAACGACCTCCGCACAAACACACGATGCCGCGTCCCGCACGGGCGCGGCGTCGTCGTTCCCGTGTGACACAGGAGCGCCGGCGCTTCGGCGCCGGTCAGCGGGTCCCGCTCCCACGCAGCGCCTCACGCACCCGTGGCAGCGTGGCGATCTGCTCGGCCAGCGCCACGCCACTCAGATACGCGCCCTCGAGCCCCTCGGCGGCGGCGAACGCGTCGCCACACAGCGACAGGCAGGCTCCGTCCGGGGACTCGAAGGTCACGAGATCGCCGAGCGAATGACCGCGGCGCACCCGCGCACAGTGCCATCGATGGGTGTGCC
>JBIOKD010000049.1:0-14370 GCA_044451485.1 Candidatus Eiseniibacteriota bacterium
GGCGCCAGCTTCTGGAGACGCTCCATCAACGATTCCTCGAGCGTGGTGAAGAAGTGCAGCACGCCGTTGACCGGCGGCGCCTCGGCGATCGGGTTGGTGGTGTCGATCACCGTCTTGCCGGCGAGGCTCGCCACCCCGCACAGCTTCACCGCCGACTCGGCGGCGGTGCCCTTCACCGCCAGCACCACGATCTCGCCGAAGCGGGCGGCCTCCTCGAAGGTTCCGGCCGAAGCCTTCGCACCGGCGCCCTTCGTCCAATCGGCGAGCTTCGCCGGATCACGCGAGCCGCGCATCACCTCGTAACCATGCTTCAGGAATCCGTCCGCGAGCGTCTTTCCGACCGGGCCGGACCCGATCACGCCGATCTTCCGAGCCGTCATGTCGTCACTCCTCTTTGCAGGGATGGACCACACCCACCATGAATGCCGTTGGGATGGCGAGACGCGGGCATCGATGCGCGGATTCTATTGCAACCGGTCGGGCGCTGCCCGATGCTGGCCGGCATGAACGCCTTCGATGCGCTCGACGGGCTCGCCATCGACACCATCCGCACGCTGGCCATGGACGCGGTGCAACAGGCGAACTCCGGGCACCCCGGCACGCCGATGGCGCTGGCGCCGGTGATCTACACGTTGTGGCAACGACACCTGCGCTTCGATCCGCTCGATCCGGCGTGGCCGGGTCGCGATCGTTTCGTGCTCTCGTGTGGGCACGCCTCGATGCTGCTCTACGCGCCCCTCCATCTGGCCCAGGTGCGTGCCGGCGGGCCGGGCACACCGGGGCATGACCGGCTCGCGGTCACGCTCGACGATATCCGCCGCTTCCGCCAGTGGGGGAGCGCGACCCCGGGTCACCCGGAGTTCCGCCACACCGCCGGCGTCGAAACCACCACCGGGCCACTCGGCCAGGGGGTGGCCACCAGCGTCGGCATGACCATCGCGCGCGACTGGCTCGCGGCCCGTCACGACCAGCCGGGGCAGGCGTTGTTCGACCACCACGTGTGGGTGATGTGCAGCGACGGCGACATGATGGAGGGCGTGTCGCACGAGGCGGCGGCACTCGCCGGACACTTGAAGCTCGCCGGACTCACCTGGATCTACGACGACAACCGCATCAGCATCGAGGGTCCGACCACGCTGGCGATGAGCGAGGACGTCGGTGCGCGCTTCCTCGGCTACGGCTGGCACGTGCTCCGTGTCGACGACGCCAACGACCTGCCGGCGCTCGACCAGGCGTTCACCGCGGCAAGCGCGGTACGCGACCGGCCGGTGCTGGTGATCGTGCGCAGTCACATCGCGTGGGGCTCCCCCCACAAGCAGGACCAGGCCTCCGCGCACGGCGAGCCGCTCGGCGCCGACGAAGTGAAGCTCACCAAGCGCGCGTACGGATGGCCGGAGGACGAGACGTTTCGGGTGCCCGATGGCGTGCGCGAGCGCTTCGCGGCACAGCTCGGCGCCCGCGGCGCCGTGGCGCGCGCGGCGTGGGAGACGCGTCGCGCCGCGCATCGGGTCGCGCATCCCGACGCGGCCGTCGAGCTGGATCGCGTCTTCGCCGGAGCGCTGCCGGCGGACTGGGAGCGTGCGCTGCCGAGCTTCCCCGCCGACCCGAAGGGCATGGCGACGCGGGACGCGTCGGGCAAGACGCTCAACGCGCTGGCGGCGGCGATCCCGTGGCTCGTCGGTGGCTCGGCGGATCTGGCGCCCAGCACCAAGACGCGGTTGGGCGGCGACGCGGGTGATCTCGAGGCGGGCTCACCCGGTGGCCGCAACCTGCATTTTGGGGTGCGCGAGCACGGCATGGGCGCGATCGTCAACGGCATGGCGCTCGGGGGCCTGCGTGCGTTTGGCGCCACGTTCCTGGTGTTCAGCGACTACATGCGTGGCGCCATCCGGTTGTCGGCGATCATGCGCCTGCCGGTGGTGTGGGTGTTCACGCACGATTCGATCGGGGTCGGCGAGGACGGCCCGACGCACCAGCCGATCGAGCACCTGGCCGCGTTGCGCGCGCTGCCCGGGCTCACCGTGTGGCGGCCCGCCGACGCGAACGAGACCGCCGAGGCGTGGCGGGCGGCGCTCGCCACCGACGGACCGAGCGCGCTGGCGCTCACCCGGCAGACGCTGCCCACGCTCGATCGAACGCGGCTGGCACCCGCGGCCGGTGTGACGCGCGGCGGGTACGTGCTCGCCGATTCGCCCGGCGGCCCGCCTGAGCTGATCCTGATCGCCACCGGCAGCGAGGTGAGTCTGTGTGTCGCGGCGCACGAGCGGCTCACGACCGACGGCGTACGCTGTCGGGTGGTGAGTCTGCCGTCGTGGGAGCGCTTCGCGGCACAGGACGTGGCCTATCGCGACACGGTGCTGCCACCGGCGGTCACCCGTCGCATCGCGGTCGAGATGGCGGCGCCCTTTGGCTGGGAGCGCTGGGTGGGTCGTGAGGGCACGGTGATCGCGATGCACGGCTTCGGCGCCTCGGCGCCCTTCTCCGAGCTGCAGAAGCGCTTCGGATTCACGGTCGAGCGCATCGTGGAGGAAGCGCGCGCGGCGTTGCAACGCTGACGCGGCGTTCGGGAGGGCCGATGCGGGCGGAGCGCTTCCACGGGGCGGTGATTGCGCTGTTGACCGCCGTCGTGTTCGCCACCCACCTGCTCGGCGTGCGTGATCCCGGCACGTTCTGGGGCGCCGACTTCTACGCGTTCCTGCCGCCCGCGGCGCTGATCGCGGCGTGCGTCCTGCTCGCGGCGGTCTGGGTGCTGGCGCTCGCGCGGCCTGCCGCATTCGATCGTCTGGCGCGATCGCTGCCCGCGCCCGCCGGGCGCGCGACGCCGCTCGTCTGGCTCACGGGTGCCGTGACGAGCGTGCTCTTCTTCGCGATGTGCTGGCTCTTCCGCGAAGGTCACACGCTGCTCGGTGACGCCAACTCGCTCGTGCACGATCTGCCACAGGGACAGCGCTTCCATCCCCACGAGCCGATCACCTATCTCGTCCATCACGAGTTCTACCGGCTCGCCGGCCGCTGGTTCGCCGCCGGTGCCGCCGACCCCACCCAGGTGGCGGGCGCCACCGTCGCGCTGAGCGTCGCGCTCGCCGGCGCGCTGTTCGTGCCGGTGGCCTGGGGGATCGCGTGCGAGCTGTCGCGTCGGGTCGACCCGGATCCGGCGGAGACGACCGCGACGCGTGACACGCAGGTGGTGCCGTTGTTCGTGATCCTGCTCGCCCAGGGCTACGTGCAGCTCTTCTTCGGCCATCTCGAGAACTACACCTTCAACATCCTGGTGCTGGGCGTCTACCTGTGGACGACGCTGCGTCACCTTCGGGGAGCAGCGCCGCTGGCGCTCCCCGGCATGGCGCTGGTGCTCGAGATGAGTCTCGACCTGTCCGCGGTGCTGCTGGTGCCGTCGTTCCTGGTGCTGGTGACGCGTGCGCTCATGACTCCGGGCCGGCGTCTCGCGACGGCGCGCGATCTGATGGTGGTGACCCTCGTCGCGGCGTCGCTCACCGCGCTCATGGCGTGGGTCCAGCCCGGCTACAACATGGCGGGCGCGGCAGCGGGTCTGGTCCTGCAAGCGGTGTTCGCGCGCGGGGCGCACACCGAAGCGGTGGCGTACATGCTTTCGAGGGCGCACGTGCGCGACTTCCTGAACGAGCAGATGCTGATCGGCCCGGCGGCGGCGTTCCTGTTCGCGACCTGCGTGGTGTGGATCGGCATCGCCCGGTCGCGGCTCACGGCCGCCACCGTGTTCTTCCTCACCGCCGCCGTGGTGTCGCTCGGCGGTGCGTGGGTCACCACCGATCTCGGGCTCGGCTACGCGCGGGACTGGGACCTGTTCGCGCCGAGCGCGCTGGTGTTCACCGTTGCGGGGCTCCACCTGGCGTTGTCGGGCGCGTGGAGCGGCCCGGCGTTGCGACGCTGGCTGGTGCTGATCGCCTGCGTGTCGCTCTTCCACACCGTGCCCTGGGTCGCGGTCAACGCCTCGTTCGATCGCTCGTTCGATCGCTTCAAGACACTCCGGCTCGGGCTCGGGCGGACCCAGGCCGTGGTCGGCTCCTACTACCTGATGCACGCCGACACCACGGCCGCGATTCCCTGGCTCGAGCGCTCGCTCGAGGAGTATCCGGGCAACAACTTCGCCGCATACCTGCTCGGACGGATCGCGGTGCGACGCGGCATGTACCGTCTGGGCGCGCAGGCGTTCTGGACCGCGCTCCGGTCACGCCCCGATAAGGACGAGTATCGCTTCGCGTTGGTGGACGCGATCGTGCGCGGCGGTGGTCCGCCGGCGCTCGCCAAGCTCCATCTCGACACGCTGCGGGTGCACGCGCCGGACGAACCGGTGGTGTGGGCCGCGACCGGAGTGGTGTGGCTCGGGCTGGGCGAACGGGACAGCGCCGCGAGCGCGTTTGCAGAGGCGCGGCGTCTCGCCCCCGACGACACGCTCTTCGCGACGTGGCGACCGTATCTCGACGCGCCCGACGGCTACCCGCGCGCGGTGCGCGAGCGCTGGCCGGCACTCGTCGCGCGCTGAGCGCGCGACGGGCGTCTCAAGGCCGCAACCAGCCCCGTGGATCGAGCGCATCCGATCCACGCCGCACCTCGAAGTGCAGCACCGCTCCCTTGATCGAGCCCGAGTCCCCCGAGCGGCCGATCACCTGCCCCGGGGCGATCTCCTGACCCACCGAGACGTCGATCTCGGAGAGATGGCCGTACAACGTGTAGTAGCCGTCGCCGTGGTTCAGGATGACGATCTCGCCGTACGAGGCGTAATCCTCGTTGGTGTACGCGACCTTGGCCCTGGCCACGGCGTGCACTGCCGTGCCGATCGGGGCGGCGATGTCGATGCCGTCGTTGTTGATCGTGGTTCCGTACTTGGCGTGGGTCTCGGGTCCGAACGTGCCGACGATGTCGCCGCGCAGTGGCCAGTCCAGCGATCCCTGGCCGCGGGCGAAATCCCCGGTGAAGGGCTCGACCGGCCGGCCCTGCTGCTTGGCCTTGTCGGCCTCCTCGCGGCGCTGCTTCTCGAGCCGTGCGAGCAGGTTCTGGAGCGCGCGCGCGGTGCGCTCGAGCTCGGCCGCGGCCGCCTCGTACGCCTGACGCTGGGTCTGGATCTCGAGCACGGTCTCGGCGCGCTGCTGCCGCTGTTGCGCGAGACGCTGGTTCTGCACGTTGGTCTGCTTGGCGGTGCGATCCACCTGCTGCAGGTGCCCGGCCAGACGCTGCTCGAGCGTCTCGACTACCTCCTTGTGGGCGCGCACGTCCTCCATGAGCAGCCGGTCCTGCTCGGCGACCATCACCAGGTAGTCCCAGCGGGTCAGGAGCTGCGCGAACGAACCGCTCGACAACAGCGTCTCGAGCTCGCTCGCCGGTCCGGTTTCGTACATGCGGCGCAGACGACGGCTCAGCAGCGCGCGCTTCTCGGACAGCGACTGGACGTTGCGCTGCAGGTCGGCGCGGGTCACCTCGAGCTGGCTGTCGAGCTGCTGGCGGCGATAGCGGAGCTGCTGCAGACGCCGACGGGTCACGTTGATCTCGCGCTCGGTGCGACGGAGCTGGCCGACCGCCTGGTTCTCCTTGCCCTTGAGCTTCTGCGCCTGCTCGCGGTTCTCGCGCGCCTGCCGCTTGACCTCCTCGAGCTTGCGACGGGCCTCCATCTCCGAGCTGTCGGGCTCCTGGGCCGTGCGCGCGACCGGGGCCCACGACAGCGCGGCGAGGGTCAGCGCCACGCCCAGCGTCACGCGCGCGACACGCACGCTCACTCCGCGACCGGGCGCGCCGCGCTCACGATCCCACCGCGCGGAACACCCGCGTCAGCGCCAGCAGGGACGCGAAGAACGTGAGCAGGAGCACGCCGACGAGGAACGCCAGTACGCCGACCGGGGGCAGGAAGGCGAAGTCGCCCACGCCCTGGGCGGCGAGCGTCAACTGCGCCGCCCACAACACCCCGAGCGCGAGCAGCGCCGCGATCAGGGCCTCGGAGAGCGCCTCCATCACGAATGGCGTGGCGATGAAGCGGCCGGTGGCGCCGAGCCGGGCCATGACCTCGACCTGCTGGCGGCGGGTGAGCACCGTGAGACGCAATGTGTTGTACACGATCATCATCACCGCGAGACCGGCCAGGACGAGCACCGAGATGGTGACGATCAGCAGCGAGCGCGCCACCTGGTCGAGACGGCGGACCCACTCGGCGCCGTAGCGCACGTCCTCGACCTCGGGGAAGCCGGAGATCTGCCGTGCGGTGAGCTCCATGCTCTCCGCGGTGAGCAGCTCGGGCTTGAGCTTGATGCGCAGCGACGCGGGGAGCGGGTTGTCGCCGACCGCCTCGAGCAGGCTGGCGTCGCCGACCTGGGAAACGAACTCCTTCCAGGCCTGGTCCTTGGTGACGTAGGTCACGTTCCCGTACAGGTCGTGGACGCGGCCGATGAGCACGTCACGCTCGGCTGGGGTGACGTCGTCGTTGAGATAGACCACCATCTCGCGCCGGTCGCCGAGCTGGTCGATCGCGACATGCGCGTTCCAGCTCAGCAGCAGGAACATCGCGCTGAGCGTGAGCGCCGCCGCCAGCGACAGGATGGCGGTCACCGCCACGCTGCCGTGCTGCCGGAACGACCGCATCATCTCGCGGAAATACACGAAGTGCATGGTCACGCGCCCCCGTACAGGGGTCCGTGCGGACCCGCTGGCGTCGTCGCGTCGGCCGGCGCCCCGGTCACGGGCAGCGTGGTGGGCTCGCCTTCGAGAGTCAGCAGGCGGCCGTCCTCGAGACGCAGGATGCGGCCGCCGATGGTCTCGGCCACCTCCATGCGGGTGGTGGTGAGCAGGAGTGCCGCGCCCTCCTCGTGGATGCGGTGCAGGAGACGCAGCACGTCCTCGGAGCTGCGCCGCTCCAGCGCCCCGGTGGGCTCGTCGGCGATGATCACCGCCGGACGATTCACGATGGCGCGGGCGATCGCCACCCGCTGCCGCTCGCCGTAGGACAGCTCGGTGGGAAACGCGCCCTGCTTGAGCGGCAGCCCGACCTCTTCGAGCGCGTACATGACCCGGGGGATGACCTCCTCGTCCGCGGCCCGCCCGGCGATGTGCACCGCCAGGGCGACGTTGTCGAACACGGTGCGATCGGAGAGGAGCCGGAAATCCTCGTACACGATGCCCAGCGTCCGGCGCAGCAGGGCGCGATGCCGGCGCTTGAGCCGGCCGCCGCGGAACGTGCCGACCGTGACGGTGCCCGAGGTGGGCTGGGTCTCGTGGGTGATGAGACGCAGGAGCGAGGTCTTGCCGGCTCCGCTCGGACCGACGACCACGACGCACTCGCCCTCGTCCATGTGCCAGGACACGGAATCGAGCGCCAGGCGCTCTCCATAGCGCTTGGAGACGGCGTCAAACGTGATCACGACCCGCACGGTAGCAGACCACGGCGGGAAGTCTCAATCGCGGCGGGAGTTGGGGGCGGGCAACGAAGAGGGGCGGGCCGTGCTGGCCCGCCCCGGACATCGTCCCCGCGACGACTACTTGCCGCCGCCGAAGTAGTAGTGGAAGCCGATGTTCGAGATGCCGAACGCCTGGGTCTGGAACACGCTGTTGGAATCGCCGACCCCGGGATCCTCGTTGTAGTACGCGATGCCTTCCGCCACCTGCAGGCTGAAGCGCTTGCCGAACCAGTGCTCGACGCCGAGCTGTCCGGACACTCCGAAGACCGTCTCCCGGTTGTTGGGATCGGGGTTGGGTCCGCCGACGATCGGATTCGGGAGCGAGCGGTAGTCGATCCCCGGTCGGAGGAAGAAGTGGGTCTCCTCGCCCGCGCCGGCCAGCACGATCGGAACGCCGACCTCGAAGCCCCAGGTGGTCTTGTTGTCACCCGTGGCGTTGAACGGATCGGAGCTGAATCCGAGCCCCATGTCGAGCGCGAGCTTGTCGCTCATCCAGTACCGCGCCCCGAGCGGGAAATCCGCACCGTGATAACCGACACCCCAGGTGCCCTTTGCCGGCGTCGCGAACGACGGGGCGGCGGCCGTGATCATTACCGCCAGCGCGACCAGCAGAATCGCAAGCATCTTCATCTCGTACGCCTCCTTGGTGGGTGGGGATGCCCGCGGACGCCACACCTCGGTGCGTGACGGTCCGCACGGAGAGACGTGGGCAGGATGCGTCGCGCCCGCCCGCCCGTTGTTCGCGTCCCGTCAAACCGACCGGTGTTGCGATACGAAACGCGAACGCAGCCGCAAGGACTTGGCGGTGGCACGCGATGCATGAACCGCGTGGAGCGCCCCGGGGCGGGGCGCGATCACACGCGATGCCGGGGTTCGATCAGAACGCGAAGTCGGCCGACAGACGCATCCCGCTCACGGTGTAGTCGAGCGTGGCATCGACCGGGTCGATCACCAGCCGGCGGAAGTCGACCCGTGTCTGCTCGTAGCCGATACCCACGCCGATGTTCGAGAGCATGAAGTAGTCGGCGTGCAGACCCCACTGCGACATCGAGCCGGAGAACTGTTCGAAGGTCAGGTCGAACCAGCGTCCCCAACCGCCGAACGCGGTTCTCGGCCACGGCGAGACCTCGCCCTCGATTCCGATCAGCGGCACCGGCGCCGACTGCTTGTAGGTGCGCTCGCCGCTTCCCGAGACGTTGCTGCCCGCCACCAGCACGCCGGCGTTCCCCGACATGGCGGCGTCGAGGGTCACGTAACTGACCCCCAGCGACGGTCCCACGCGCACCAGCGGGGTGTGGACCAGGTCCATGCGCATGGCGGCGTAGGGGAAGTCGGTGTCGAGACGCGAGGCGACCTGGGACCCCGCGGTGAAAGTGAGCTCTCCGAAGGTGACCGGCGAGGGCAGCACGCGATTGGCGCTGCGATGGAAACGCTGCCAGCCGAGGTCCACCGATAGCGGACCCAGCAGACGCACATTGCCCTCGAGACGCAGCACCTGCTGGTGCTGTGGCAGACCGAGGTCGCGCTCACCGTCGATGGTGGTGCCGGCGCCGCCGCCCTGCAGGGAGAGCTGGGCGCTGGTGGTGAGACCGGCGAACAGACCGCCGGCCGACAAACGCACCCGATCCGGCACCCCCATCGGGAACGCCGCGTGCGCCGTGAGGGGGAGCGCGGCCGTGAGCAGACACGCCAGCGCGATCGCGCCGGTTATCGACGCGGACCATGTCCGATGGTACGAACGGACCATGCGCCGCGATTCCGCGATTGCCGAACAACGGGAGTAGGATTCGGTCATGAACGTCCTCGTGCTCAACTGCGGCAGCTCGTCGCTCAAGTTCCAGGTCATCGACACGGACCTCGATCTGATCGAGAAGAACGCCGATCGCCGGCTCGCCTCCGGCCTGCTGGAGCGGATCGGCAGCGAATCACTCGTCTCCCTGCGCGCCGAGGGCCAGGCCACGGTGCGGAGGGCGACCCCCCTGCGCGACCATCGCGCGGCGCTCGACCACGTGCTCGGCTGGCTCGTCTCGGGCGAGCCGGGAAGCCCGGGGTTGCGCTCGCTGGGGGACATCCACGCCATCGGCCACCGCATCGTGCACGGCGGTGAGCGACTCACCCATAGTATCGGCATCACCGACGAGGTGGTTGAGCAGATCGAGGATTGCATCGATCTGGCCCCCCTGCACAACCCCGCCAATCTCAAGGGGGTATACGCCTCCCGACAGCTCTTCGGGCCCGGGGTCCCACAGGTCGCGGTGTTCGACACCTCGTTCCATTCGACCATGCCGGAGGCCTCGTTCCTGTACGCGCTGCCGTACCAGTACTACGTGCGGCACCGGGTGCGGCGCTACGGGTTCCACGGCACCTCGCACCGCTACGTCGCCTACCGCTACCGTCAGCTGACCGGCATCGGCTTCGAGAAGACCAACGTCGTCACCCTCCACCTCGGCAACGGCTGCTCCGCCTGCGCCATCAAGAACGGCGCCTCGCTCGACACCTCGATGGGGCTCACGCCGCTCGAAGGTCTGGTCATGGGCACCCGCACCGGCGACCTCGACGCGTCGGTGCTCGAGTTCCTCCACCACAAGGAGGGGCTCGGCTTCGGCGAGCTGGACACGGTGCTCAACAAGCAGTCCGGGCTGCTCGGTCTGTCGGGGCTCACCAACGACATGCGCGACCTGCTCGAGGAGGCGCAGACCCACGACGACCGCCGCGCCAAGCTGGCGATCGACATCTTCTGCCTCCGCGTGAAGAAGTACATCGGCGCCTACCTGGCACGCATGAACGGCGCGGACGCGATCGTGTTCACCGGCGGCATCGGCGAGAACTCCCCGGCGATCCGGACACGGGTGTGTGCCGACCTGGATTTCCTCGGCATCGCGCTCGATGCCGGCAAGAACGACACCGCGGTCGCGGGGTTCGAGGGCGAGGTCGGCGCCGCGGGCTCGCGCGTCAAGGTGTTCGTGATCCCGACCAACGAGGAGCTTCTGATAGCGCGCGACACCGTGCGCTGCGTGAAGGACGCGCCCCGACGCTGGTAGGCGGCGCGACGCCGCAAGCCACACGCGCGGCTGTTCCGGCGCGCACCGCCCCCGCCGTGCATCGCCTACGTCTTCTCGACGTGGCCGCCGAAGGCGTGGCGCATCGCGCTCAACACCTTGTTGGCGAACTCGGCCTCGCCACGGGAGTCGAAACGCGAGTAGAGCGCGGCGGTGAGCACGTGCGCCGGCACACCCTCGGCGACCGCCGCCTCCACCGTCCAGCGCCCCTCGCCGGAGTCGGAGACGCGCCCCGCGAACCCGTCGAGCTTCGGGTCGGCCGCCAGCGCCTGGGCGGTGAGATCGAGCAGCCACGAGCCGATCACGCTGCCACGACGCCACAGCTCGGCGATCTCGGCGAGGTCCAGCTCGTAACGGTACGCCTCGGGGTCGCGCAGCGGCGTGGTCTCGGCGTCGGCGGCGCGGCCGGCGGCACCGGCGTTGGCGTGCGCGAGCACGTTGAGCCCCTCCGCATAGGCGGCCATGATTCCGTACTCGATGCCGTTGTGCACCATCTTCACGAAGTGCCCGGCCCCACCCGGCCCGCAATGGAGCCAGCCGCGCTCGGCGGTCCCGCTCCCGCTCCGTCCCGGGGTGGGGGACGCGGCGGCGGCCCCCGGCACGAGGGTCTCGAGCACCGGTACCAGCCGCGCCACCATGTCGCGCTCGCCACCCACCATCAGACAATAGCCGCGCTCGCGTCCCCACACCCCGCCGCTCACGCCGCAGTCGGCGTAGTGCAGCCCCTTCGCCGCCAGACGCGTGCCGCGGACGAGGTCGTCCTTGTAATACGAGTTGCCGCCATCCACCACGAGGTCTCCGGGCGCCAGGAGCGGCACGAGCTGATCGAGCATGCCGTCGACCGCGGCGGCGGGGATCATGAGCCACACCGTGCGTGGCGTGGTGAGCCGGGCCGCGAAGTCGGCGAGCGTGGCGCTGGCGGTGGCACCCTCCGAGCCGAGTGCCTTGACCGCCGCGGTCGACGGATCCCACACGACACACGTGTGTCCGCCGCGGAGCAGCCGGCGGACCATGTTGCCGCCCATCCGTCCGAGTCCGATCATGCCGAGCTGCATCGTGTGTCCTTTCACCGGCGCGACACCGCGACGCTCAGGCGAGCGCCTCGGCGACCGCGGCGTCGAGGGTGGCGAGTCCGGCCGCGACATCCGGACCGAGATGCACGCGCAACGCCCGGCGGCCGCGTTCGGCGAGCACCGCGAAATCGCCACGCGCCTGGGCCGCCTTGACCACGCCGAACGTGTAACGCCGGCCCGGCACCGGCAGATCGTGCGCGTCGTCGCAGGTGATCTGCAGGAACACGCCGGTCGGCGGACCGCCCTTGTAGGCCTGCCCGGTCGAGTGCAGGAAGCGTGGTCCGAAGCCCAGACAGGTGGCCAGCCGCCGCGCGTCGCGGACACGATGCCGGATGGCCTGCAGCGCGCTCTCGTTCGCGTGGGTCATGGGCAGATAGGCGAGCAGCGCCACGTAGTCGCCGGCGCCGGCGCGGCCGAGATGCGCGGCGAGCCAGCGCGACAGCGAGGACGGCGTGCCGCCACGGGTGAGTGCCGCCGCGTTGCCGGCGTCGGCGTACAGCGCGATCCCCTGGCCCACGTGGAGCGGCATCTCGGAGGGCAGCGCGCCGTTCGTCTCGTACGCGGTGGTGAGGGTTCGGGTGGCGTCCTTGCTGGCCTCGACGTCGGGCTGGTCGAACGGATGGATCCCCATCACCGATCCCGCCACCGCGGTGGCGATCTCCCAGCGGAAGAACTCCTGCGCGATCGCGTACTCCGAGGTGAGCCCGATGCGCACCACCGGATGATGCGCGCGTTCGAGTCGCTCGATGGCGCGATCCTGGGCCGGATCGGCCGCGGTCTCGAGACGCAGATACACGAACACGCGGTCCTTGCCGTACACGTCGGGTGATCCGGGGCGCTCGCGGTCCACCGGGATCAGCGCCTTGCCGTGCTTGCCGGTCGACTCGGCGAGGAGCTGTTCGAGCCACGCGCCGAGATCCGCGATACCCGGCGAGGCCACCAGCGTGATCTTGTCGCGACCGGCCTGTGCCAGGACGCCGAGACGCACCCCGAGCGCCACCCCGGGGTTGTGTGTGGCCGGCGGCCCGGGCCGGCACGCGTTCCGCATCACCGCCGCCTCGTCGAGCAACCGCGCCGGATCGGCGCCCAGCACCGCCGCCGGCACCAGACCGAAGTTGGACAGCGCCGAGTAACGCCCGCCGATCCCCGGGATGCCGTCGAACACCGCGCTGAACCCGTCGTGCCGGGCCTCCTCCTCGAGCTTCGAGTTCGGATCGGTGATCGCGATGAAGTGCTCGCCCGCGGCCGCGTCGAGTGTCGCGCGCAGGTGTTCGAGCGCCGCGGCCTTGAAGATCGCCGGCTCGAGCGTGCTGCCCGACTTGCTCGACACGATCACCAGCGTGTGCGCCGGATCGAGTGATCCGAGCGCGGCCCGCACCTGTGACGGATCGGTCGAGTCGAGCACCGTGAGCCGCGGATGCCCCGGGATCGGTCCCAGGGTGAGCGCCATCACCTCGGGGGCCAGACTCGAGCCGCCCATCCCGAGCAGCAGCGCGTGGGTGAATCCCTCGCGCGCGACCTCGTCGGCGAACGCCAGGATCTGCGGCATCGCGTGACGCTGGTGCTCGATGACACCGAGCCAGTCGAGCCACCGCGCCTCGTCACCACCGGTCCAGAGCGTGGCGTCGCGGGCCCAGAGACGCCGGGTGCCGTCGGCCGCGTCCCACGCCTCGAGCCGGTGTCGGGCCTCGGTCGCGAGCTCGGGTGGCAGCCAGAAGTGCTGCGGGTCCAGCGGATGCATGGAGCTTGTCCTCGGGAAGGCGGATCGGGCGGCGCGGCCGCCGGGCGGCACATCCTTTCCCACCCGTCGCATCGTTGCAAGCGGCCGGGCCAGGCTCCGTTTGAGAACGTACGGCGAGCGCACGCGGCACGTCTTCAAGCGGAGCCTAGGAAGGAGGCAGGTCGCGCACCAGCTCCTTCGCCGCCTCGCGGCTCACCGAGCGGGCCGGCAGCGCGAGCACCTCGACCGTACGCGCGCCGAGCGTGATGCGATCACCGGGCCGCACCTCGTGACTCGGCTTGCTCGCGTTTCCGTTGAGCCGCGCCTCGCCGGCCTGGATCGCGGCGGCCGCCTGCGATCGGCTCCTGGCGAGACGCAGCTCGAACAACGCCACGTCGAAGCGCATCGCTCCGGATCAGCGGATCTGGACCTGCGCCTTGGAGCGCAGCGTCTTCACGTACGCGTCGTACTTCTCCTTGAACTGGATCTGCGCGACCGCATCGGGGAGCTCTTCCTTGATCTCGTCGTAGGTGTACGCGCGCTCGGGCTTGCGGTCGGTCACCTTGAAGATGTTGAAGCCGGTGCGGTTGGGCAGGATCTGGCTCACCTCGCCGATCTTCAGCGAGTCGAGCCCGGCGCGGATGTTCGGCGCCAGCGTCCCGAGGGACACGAACCCGACGTCGCCGTCCGCCGAATGCGGACCCTTGTACTGGCTGTACTTCTGCGCCAGCGTGCCGAAGTCGAGCCCCCTGTCGAGCTGGCTCTTGATCTGGTCGGCGAGCTTCTTGGCGCGTTGCGCGTCGGCGTCGGTGAGTTCGACCTTCACCAGGATGTGACGCGCGTGGACCTCCATCACCGGCTTGCCGTCGGCGCCGATGCTGTCCTGGTGGGCGATGGTCTTTACCGTGTCGCGATCCATGACCTCGATGATGTGCCAGCCGTAGCTGCTGCGCACCGGCGGTCCGACCACCCCCGGCTTCTGGCTGAAGGCGGCCTCCTCGAAGTCGGGCTCCATGCTGCCGCGGGTGAAGTAACCGAGATCACCACCGGCGCGCGCCGACACGTCGTCGTCGGAGGTCTCGGTGGCGACCTTCGCGAAC
>JBIOKD010000050.1:0-14370 GCA_044451485.1 Candidatus Eiseniibacteriota bacterium
CTCGGGCGTCGCGCTCGTCGCGGGTCCCATCGCTCCGCCAGCCCCGCCACGCCGCACCACCACCGCGTCGCTCCACCCCACTTCCTCGCGCGACACCCACTCGCACCCCACGTGTCCTCGATGCGGTGCCCTCGCGAGCGCCAGGCGCCCATCGCAACCTAAGGCTTTTCCATCTGGTGCTTCCAGGTCTCGAGCGTGTCCAGGTGCAGCGGGCGCTCCTCCACCGCGCGCTCGTACTTGCAGATCTCGAGCAGCTCCTCGTCGGTGAGCACGCGGTTGTGCTCCTTGGCGGCGCGGAAGATCGCCTCCACCAGCTTTTCCTCCGGTTCGATGCCATGCTCGAGCAGCCAGTGCACGACGTTCGACATGCCCGACATGAAGCCCACCTCGATGCGCTGGCGCATCCCCACCATGCCGGCGGGCACCCCCGAGTAGACCAGGTCGGCGAGCTCGTCCTCGCCCTTCTTCTGCGCCTTGATGATCGCCGCGGCGTGCACACCGGTGGCGGTCCGGAAGGCGTCGCGTCCGAACACCGGGTAGTTGATGGGCACCGGCACCTCGGTGGCGGCGCTCGCGGTGCGCACGTAGTCGGCCAGCGCGGTGAGATCGTTGTCGATGTAGCCCATCAACTTGAGGTTGATGAGCAGCTGGTCCATGGAGCAGTTGCCCACGCGTTCGCCCACGCCGAGCGCGGTGGCGTGCACGCGATCCACGCCGGAGGTGACCGCGGTGATGGTGTTGATCACCCCCAGCCCGCGGTCGTTGTGACCGTGCCAGTCGATCTTGATGTCGCGACCGGTCTCGCGAATGATCTGTCGGACGTACGGGATCAGGTTGCGCACCCCGCGCGGTGTGATGTGACCCACGGTGTCGCACACGCAGACCCGCGTGGCGCCCGCGTCGATGGCGGTGCAGAACAGCCGCTTGATGGCCTCCGGGGTGGAGCGGCAGGTGTCCTCGGTGACGTACATCACCGGCAGTCCGTTCTTGACCGCGTACGATACCGCGTCCTCGGTGAGCCGGAGCATGGTGTCGAGCGTCCAGTCCTCGGCGTACTGGCGGATCGGCGAGGAGCCGATGAACGTGCACGCCTCGACCGCCATGCCGGCCTTCTGCGAGATCTCGACCAGCGGCTCGATGTCGCTCTGCACGGTGCGCACCGCGCAGTTGGGTCGGATGCGCATGTGGTGCTCGCCGATCTCCCGGCACAGCCGCAGGATGTCGGCGACCGCCCGTGGTCCCGCGCCGGGGAGCCCGAGGTCGGCGCTGTGGATCCCGAGTCGCTCCATGAGGTGGAGCAGGCGTATCTTGGTCTCGATGTCGGGGTCGCGCACCGAGGGGGACTGCAGCCCGTCGCGAAGCGATTCGTCCACGAACTCGATCGGCCGCTCGCGGTGCGGATAGCCGGTGCCGGCCGTGTTCCAGTCGTAGATCAGGTTCGGGGCGGGCGGATGGCTGGGCATGGGCGATCTCCTCGGGACGTGACCTGGGCGCGGCGCGTGGGTGGGGACGGACGGAAGCGCACGGCCCTTCGGTGAGGGGGCAAACGATCCGCGCCGGTGACGCGGTGGAGGCGGCGCATGTGGCTCGATGGTCGGGTCGGGGTGGTGACCGGCGCGGGACGCGGGATCGGACGCGAGATCGCGCTCGCGCTCGCGCGCGAGGGCGCGGCGGTGCTGGTGAACGACGCCGGGGTGGCGGTGGACGGGGCGCCCTCGGACGAGCGACCGGCCGCGTCGGTGGCGGCCGAGATCACGGTTGCCGGCGGCCGGGCCCTGGCCGATACCGGCTCGGTGGCGTCGTGGGACGCGGCCCATGTCATGGTCGAGCGCACGGTCGCCGCCTTCGGCCGTATCGATTTCGTGATCAACAACGCCGGCATCGTTCGGGACGTCATCTTCCACAAGATGAGCGAGGAGGACTGGGACGCCGTCCTCGCCGTGCATCTCAAGGGCAGCTTCAACGTGGCGCGCGCCGCCGCCGAGCGCTTCCGCGCCCAGGGCTCGGGGGCCGTCCTCAACATGACCTCGACCTCGGGTCTCATCGGCAACGTCGGCCAGGCCAACTACGCCGCCGCCAAGCTCGGCATCGTCGGTCTGACCCGCTCCATCGCGCTCGACATGCGGCGATTCGGCGTGCGCGCCAACGCCATCGCCCCGTTCGCATGGACCCGCATCACCGGCACCCTCGACACCGCCACCGCCGAGCCGGAGCGCTCGCGGGTGGAGGCGCTCAAACGGATGCGCGCCGACCAGGTGGTGCCGCTGGCAGTGTATCTGGTCGCGGACGCATCCCGCGACGTCACCGGACAGGTGTTCGCCGTCCGGGGCTCCGAGCTCATCCTGTTCTCCCTGCCGCGACCGCTCCTCAAGACCCGTCGCGGCGGCGGCTGGACACCCGAGACGGTGGCCGCGGCGATCGACGCCGGATGGCGCGACCGCTTCGTGCCGCTCGAGGTCACCGCCGACGTGTTTCCCTACGATCCTCCCGACTGAGACCGGCGCGACGACTCATACCGCCGACTGCCGCGACGGCAGCCGCCCGCTGTCGCGCAGCTGGCGGTGACGATAGGCGCCGAGCAGCGCGGCGCCGATCGCGCCTGCATACGCGGCCTCGGGATGTGTCGCCACCCGGAGCGGCGGGGCGCCCGCGCCCAGCTCGTCGTCGTTGGCCAGGGCCTCGATGCGCTCGAGCAGACCGACGTCCTGTGCCAGCCCACCGGTCACCAGCACGGTGCCCTCCGCGCCCACCGAACGCACCAGCCGGACCAGACGGCCCGCGATGCTGTGATGGATGCCCTTCAGGATCTCGGCGGTCGAGATGCCACGGCTCACCATGTTGATCACGTCGGTCTCCGCCAGCACCGCGCAGATGCTGGAGACCGGCTCCGAGCGACCCGCCGAGCACGAGATCGCGCCCACGTCGCTGAGCGCGACGCCGAGATAACGCGCGATGTTCTCGAGAAACTGTCCGCTGCCGCTGGCGCACTGGCTGGTCATGCGATGCGCCATGACGCGGCCACGCTCGTCCATGCGGATGGCGCGGGCGTGCAGGGCTCCGACGTCGAGTGCCGCGCGCGCGTCGGGGACCAGATGGAGCGCCCCACGGGCGTGCGCGGTCATGCTGTAGAAGTGACCGGTGCGGAACGGCACCGCGTCACCGTCGCCGGTCGAGGCGACGTAGTCGAAGCCGTCCTCCGGCACGCCGGCCCGGGCACAGGCCTGATCGAAGATGCGGCGGGTGAGCTCGTGCACGTCGCGGCGTCGGATGCGGTCCCCCGCCGTGGCCAGGACCTCGGGCGTGCCGTCGTCACGATGACGCGCCACCACGGCCTTGATCGCGCTCGATCCGACGTCGATCCCGGCGGTGACCAGGGCGTGGTGAGTCGTGGCGCTCATGGTGCGTTCCTCACTCGTCCTGACCCGGGGCGAACACCTGGGTGGCGGGCTCGCCACGACCGCACGGCGGATCGTCGACCGGCGGGCCACCGGCGCGTCCGAAATTGGGCAGGATGCCCGGGCGACCGGCGCGCAGGTCGTCGAGCCCGAACAGCGCCGCGCCACGCGCGCCCATGTAGATCGAATCGGCGTGGGTGTGGAGGGTGATGCCGTCGCCGTAGTGCTCGCGCACCAGGGTCTCGAGGATCCGGGTGGCCATCGGGTTCTTGCACACCCCACCGGTGAAGGTGAAGGCGTCGGAGATCCCGCCCGAGCGTGCCAGCAGCGACATCGCCCGCAGCATCATGGCGCGGTGGAGCCCCGCCAGGATGTCGGCGCGGTCCTGGCCGAGCGCCAGCCGGTCACGCAGCTCGGCGCCGGCGAACACCGTGCAGGTCGAGTTGACGCGGACCATGCGCCGCGCCCGCATCGCCAGCGGGCCAAGCTCGTGGAGACCGAGGTTCAGCTCGTCGGCGATGTAGCCCAGGTACCGTCCACAGCCCGCGGCGCACCGGTCGTTCATCTGGAACGAGGTCACCACCCCGTGTTCGTCGACCTGGATGGCCTTGGTGTCCTGACCGCCGATGTCCAGCACGGTCCGGGTGTCGGCGAAGCTGTCGTGCGCACCGCGTCCGTGACAGAGGATCTCGCTGCGCACCGAATCCTTGGGGAAGGGGAGGGTCTGACGGCCATAGCCGGTGCCCACGAACGACACCTCCTCGATCCGGGTCTCGACCGCCGCGCGCAGACCCCGCTCGACGTGCTCGCGGGTGGTGTGATCCCCGGGGGGGACGACACGGTCGAGCGCGCGTCGCAGCAGCGGCGCGAAGTCCGGACGACGGAAGCGCACCTCGACGTCGAGGATGGCGCGATCGAACAGCCCCACCAGACGGTCGAACGGGACCCCGCCACCGGCGGAGACCTGCTCGGCGCCGGCCATGAACGCCGCGGCCGCGACGTCGCGGAAGAAGTCGCTGCGTCGCGGCGCCCCGCCGAGGAACAGCTCGGGTGCGCCGTGCTCCATGCGCTCGAGCACCTCGCGGGCGGCCGGTTCCAGCACCGCGCGGTGCGCCGCCAGCGCCGGATGCGCGGCGTGACGCAGCACGGCGTCGGACAGCTCCCCCAGCTCCTCGAGATAGAGCTCGAGGCGCAGCGCCTCGACCAGCCGCGGACGCAGCGCCCGAGCGTCGTCGGCGCCCGCGCCTTCGAGTCCACCGATGGCCTGGTCGAGCAGGTGACGGCGGGCCGCCATCAGCGCCTCCTCGTGCGCGACCGCGCAGGCCACCTCGTAGTTGCTCCGGCTGTTGGTGATCCCCTGGCCAAAGATCGCCCCTTGCTCGTCCATGAGCACGGCCTTGGTGGTGGTGGATCCGAGATCGATCCCGACGACGCACTTCACGCGTAGCCTCCGCCGCGACGGGCGGCGAGCATCTGCAGGTAGGACTGGACGCGGTTCTCGATGTTGGCCTTGCCGAAATAGCGCGGGTCCACCAGGTCGGACTCGATGAAACCGCCGGGCACACCGGTCCGCTTCTCGAGCTCGCGCAGCATGAGGAGCTGGCCAGCGCTGAACGAGTTGCACGACTTCACGCTGTTGATCAGGAATCCGTCCGCCTGGTAGTCGCGCACGTAGCGCTCGAGCAGGGCGAGACGCGCCGGCAGACTCAGGTTCGTGTAGCAACCGAGACAGTAGTCGGCGAGGGTCTCCAGCGGATGACGGGAGTCGTGACGGAAGCCGGTGTCGTAGAGCCCGCCGACCCGGGTGTAGGTGCTCGCCACCACCACCGCGCCCTCGCGGCTGAACATGCGCCAGAAATCGTTGAAGCTGGTCCAGTTCGGCGGGCCCTCCACGACCAGCCGGTAGCGCTCCTCCTGGATCGGCCCATCGGGCGCCATCGGCCCCAGACCGGCGGCACGCCGCGCCTCGATCTCGGCGCGCAGCTCGCGGTAGTAGGCCACCGCGTCGGCGGTGCCGCGGAACGCGCTGAAGATCGGGCCGATGTAGTACACACCGCCGAAATACCCGTCGATGGGCGAGGGGCGATGACGCGCGGACTCCCACACCGCGACCAGATCGTCCTCGGCCTCGGCGGAAAGCGCGAGACGCGCGGCGAGATCGTCGAAGTCCAGCCGGCGCCCGGCCACCGCCTCGAGCGACGGGATCACCTTGTCGCGGAGCTGGTCCACGACGTAGCGGCGCATCTCGTCCGTGATGCGCCCGTCCGCCTGATACGGCACGTGCAGCATCACCACCGGACACTTGTATTGTTCACGCAGCAGCTCGAACCACTTCATGAACGTGAAGCAGCCGGTGTAGCTGAGCAGCAGCACGTCGGGTTCGGGGATCTTGGTCCCGGTGGGGCCGATGTTGCCGCTGCGCATCATGCCGATGTCACACTTCACGTAGGTGCAGACGTCCTCGGAGTGACCGGCCTTCTCGGCCTCGGCGATGTAGGCACCGGAGCGCCCACGCATGCCCGACTGCAGCGCGTTGATCTCGGGCAGGACCGGCAGCAGTCCGAGCGCGCCCATCAGCTCGGTGAGGTTGCCGGGCACGAACGTGTAGGCCACCTTGCGGCCGTCCTCCCTCGCCCGGGCGAGCCGCTCGAAGTGGGCGGCGATCATCGCCTTCTGGCGGAACTGGCTCCGGTCCTTGGTGGCGTCGACCGGCAACACGCGTGTCGTGGTCATGGCCGGGCCTCCCAGAGTTTGACGGCATCGGAAAACGCGCCGGCCTGCTCGCGCATGGTCTGGAACTGGCCGGTGTTCTCGGCGTACTTGAGACTGGTGTGTGGCACACCGGCGCGATCGAGCGCGGTCTCGAGCATGGGCTGGTCGAGCAGCGCGGGATCGCAGAAGCTCGCGGCGGCGAAGATCACGCCGTCCGCCTCGCAGAGACGCACCTTGTCGATCAGAGCCGCCCCCTTGACCTCCTCGGCGATGTAGCGCGACGCGGTGGCGGCGCCACGCTCGAGATAGGCGCGCGCCAGCGCGTCGAGCGGATCCTCGTCGTCACGGACGTCGATGGCGCCCTCGATCATCCGCAGACCGAGCTGGAAATCGTCGTCGACGATGTCGCAGCCGGCGCGCTCCAGGGTCTGGATCAGGGCCAGCGGTGGCTGCTCGCAGAACGCTCCGACCACCACCACCCGGGCGTTGTCGAACGGGCGGACCGGTCGCTCGCGTGCGGCGGCCAGGAATCCGTCCAGGAACTCGGTGTGGTCGGGAGCGGTCATCGAGCCGCCGGCTCGTGACGCCAGATAGGCCTCCGACGCCCGCACCCGCCACGGCTCGCGGCGACGCAGCGTGTCGAGCGCGGTGATCCGCTCGCGACGCCGGTTCTCGTCCGCGATCGCCGCCCGGAGCGAGCGGGGCTCGAGCGGCCGCGCCCCACGCGCCGCGAGATCGCGGGCCAGGGCACGCATCTGCTCGACGTAGAAGCGGCCGCCGATCGCGGGATCGAAGTTCTGGGGCAGGTCGAGATAGGCCGCGAGCCGGTCGGGGAAGAGCATCTGCCACATACCCCCGAGATTGCGCACCACGTCACAGATGGACGGGAACACCATGGCGTCGAGGGCGTCCAGGTGACCGGCGAGCGCCAGCTCGAGCGTGCTGCGGGGGATGTGACACAGATAGGACTGGAAGTAGGAGTCACCACGGATGATGTCGATCTCGGTGCCGGCGCCGAACACCGCCACCGGCAGCGCACCGAGCGCCTCGATCAGCGGTCGGGGCGCGTAGATCGGCATGTGACCGACCGCCAGGGCCCCGGGATGCCCGCGTTTCCATTCCTGCACCGCGCCGAGCGTGTGATCCTCCACCCGTTCGCGGGCGCGCTCGAGCCAGGGAGCGAGCGGGTCGCGGGCCACGGGGCCGGGTCCGGTCACGGGCGCCCCGCTCACCACGAGCCCCGGCGTGGCAGCGCGACCGGCGAAGGCACACGCAGCCTCTCCGCGCGGCGTTCGCTCATGCTCAGCGTGGCATGGTCGGGCAGGCGGGCGACGAGTCCGCCCATGGCGGTCCGGTGGATGGTGCGCGCGACGTCCAGGGGCGAGCCGTGACGGCGTGGCTGATACCAGGCGTAGATCCAGTTCAGCATCCCGAACACGCAGTAGGTGGCCCGCTCGATCGCGGCGGCGTCGCGATCGCGGCGCGTGGCGCCGTTGCCGCCGGAGAGCACCCCTTCGACCAACACGTGTCCGATCTCGAAGTAGCGCTCCTTGAGACGCCGGACCACGCGGCGGTGCTCGGGTGGCAGCTCGCCGGCCTCCTCCACCAGCACCCGCATCACGTCGGAGTGTTCGGCGACGTAGCGCACGTGATTGAGGATGAAGGCGTGCAGCCGCTCCTCGGGATCGGTGGCTCCGGTGACCGCCGCCTCGGAGGCGGCGATCAGGGTCTCGAACGCGCGCGTCTGCAGCGCGAACAGCAGCTCATCCTTGGAGGTGAAGTAGTTGTAGAGATTCGCCAGGTTCATACCCGACGCGGCGGCGAGGTCGCGCATGGACATGCCGTGGAAACCGCGCTGGGCGAGCAGCCGGGCCGCGGCGGTGAGGATGTCCATCCGGCCCCGCTCCTTGCGGGCGTGCCGCGTCATCGGGTCTCCCCGGCCCGGGGTCACGCGTCCCGCCACACCGGCCGACGCCGCGCGAGAAATGCCTCGATGCCCTCGTTGCCGTCGTGACTCGAGGGCAGACGCTCGAGATAGAGACGCTCCGCGGCGTCCAACGGCGCGCCGAGGGCCGCGACCAGCGACGAGGCGTCGCGGGTGGCGCGTACCGACACACGCAACGCGTGCGCCGAAAGCGGCGCCAGCGTGTCGCGATACCACGCGAGCAGGGACGACTCCGGGTCGGCGCCCGGCTCGAACACCCGTGTCACCATGCCCGCCGCGGCCAGCGCGCCGGCGTCCAGCTCGTCGCCGGTCAGCACCAGACGCTCGGCGAGGGCACCCCCCAGACGCGCCGGCCCCGCGGCCGCGAGCACCGGCGGGAACACGCCGAGCTTGATCTCCGGACAGCCGAAGCGCGCGTCAGCGGCGGCGAACACCAGGTGACAGGCCAGCGCCATCTCGAACGCGCCGCCCAGACACCGGCCCTCGACCAGCGCCGCCACCGGCACCGGGTAGATCGCCAGCTCGCGCACGAACGTGTGGAAGGTGCGCAGCATCGGTGCCACCGCGTCGCGCCGGTGCTCCTCGATCGAGGCACCGAAGGAGAAATGACCGCCGGCGCCGCGGATGAACACGAGCTTGAGGTGGGGGTCGTCGCGATGCGCGGCGAGCGCGGCGCCGATCTCGCGCATCATCGCGCCCGACAGGACGTTGCCCTTCGGGTGGTCGAGCACGATGCGCAGCACCGCACCGTCCTCGAGCCGGTCGGCACGGAGGCGCTCGAACCGGGCGCCGGTGCCGCCATCCACGGGCGCGCTCATCCGTCCATCCGGGCGGCCGCCGAGGGGCGCAGCACCTCGCGCACCAGCGCGGCGTCGAAGCGCGCACCCTCGGCGAGCCGACGGCGCAGTCGCGCGAAGTCGATCTCGCGCTCGTCGCGGTCGCCGAAGTGGAACGCCGGAAACCCGGCGGCCGCCTCGGTGCTCATGTTGAGCGCCAGCCAGGAGCGATTCGACTCGCTGTTGGCGTACCAGTGCTCGAGCTTCTTCTTGCGCAGGCTCTCGAGCGTCTTGCGGGTGCAGTCGGGGAAGGTGTGTAGGAGCTGGGTCACCAGTCGGTCGACCGCGGCGTCGAGCCGCGACAGGTCGAGACTGCAGCCGGCCGTCACGGTCTTGGCCTCGGTCATGGCGTCGCCGGTCTTCCATTCCCCGAACACGATGCGACCCTGCTCGTCGGTCCAGCGGTCGGTGATCGCGTGGGGATTCGGGAGCCAGCGTCCGTCGGTGGCTCGGTACACCGGCGTGATCTCGTTGACCAGTCCCAGACGCAACGCCTGGTGCGCCGACCATGGCTGGCACAACACCAGCGATTCGGCGGCACGCGCGTAACCGACGTAGAGATGCAGGAAGTCGGTGGAGCCTCCGTCGGGCGCGGAGCCGTGCACCGGGCCGGCCTGACCGAAACGCGCGTGGTCGCCCGCGATGCTGAAGTCGCAGGCCATGCCGATCTCCTGTCCGCCGCCGATCCGCATGCCGTTGACGCGGCAGATCACCGGTTTGTCGCAGAGCAGGATGCTCGTGACCATGTCGTTGAACAGCCGCATGTATTGCAGGTACTCGAGCGGTCGTCCGGCGTAGTAGGTGGCGTACTCCTCGGTGTTGCCACCGGTGCAGAAGGCGCGATCACCGGCGGCGGTGAACACCACGGCCACGCAGCGGCGGTCCATGCTGGCGCGACGGAGGGCCAGGATGATCTCCTTGATGGCGCCGGTGGTGTACGAGTTCAGCTGTCGTTCGTTGTCGAGCCAGATCCACACCTGGTGGAGCCCCTCGACCTCGGCGCCATCGCGGCCGTGCACCGGGCGCTGCTCGTAACGGATCGCGTGGAATCGGATATCGGGATCGAGCTCGTGGTCCTTCAGCTCGATCGCGCGGGGTGGGAGGGTGCCGGGCATGGGTTCGCTCCGTGGGGTCAGCGGCGGGGATCGAGGATCATGCGGCGCTCCAGACGGTGGTGCGCCAGCGCGTCGAGCAACTCGTTGAGCGAGGACATCGGGGCGTGCTCGACGAACGGCTCGAGCACGACCTGACCGGCGGCAATGAGACGCAACACGTCCGGGTAGGCTTCCGGTGGACATCCCCATGAGCCGTGGACGGTGGCGTCGAACGCCATGAGGTTGGAGAGCCGCACCTCGACCGGCTTGGGGGTGTAACCCACCTGCAGCAGTGTGGCGGCCCGCGCCAACAGACCGTAGGCGAGGAGCTGTCCGGCCGGGGTGCCGCTGCACTCGAAGATGCGCCAGCGCAACGACGGGACCTGCCAGGTGCGCGCCAACGCGTGAAGCTCCTTGCGCACGTCCTGGGGGGCTCGATCACGCACGTCACAGGTATGCTCGGCGCCGACCGCGGCCGCCTGACGCAGCCGCTCCGGGCTCACGTCGCACACCGCCACGCGGGCCCCGAGCGCACGCGCGATCTGGGTCACGAAGCCGCCCACGCCGCCGGCGCCGACCACGAAGACCGCGTCCCCCGACTCGAGTCCGGCGCGACGCACGGCCTGATACGCGGTCGAGACCGCGTCGGCGACCACCGAGAACAGCCGCGCGTCGAATCCCGGCGGCATGCCGTCGAGTGGCACCAGCGGATGGGCCGGCACGCGCACGTGGGTGGCGAATCCGCCATCGATGTCGTTGCCCGGCATCTTCTGCTGGGGGCACGCGTTCCCACGACCCGCCCTGCAGAAGTCGCACCGGCCGCACGGCAACACCGCCGGCACGATCACCCGGGTCCCGATCGGGAGGGTGACCTCTGGACCCGTCGCGACCACGGTGCCCACCACCTCGTGACCGAGCACCAGGGGGAGCGCCTTGCCCGGTCGCACCGAGCCGTCGGCGAACCCGAGATCGGTGTGACAGAGTCCACAGGCCAGCACTTCGACGATGGCTTCGCCGGGACCGGGAACGGGGAGGGCCATCTCGCGCGCGACCAGCGGGGCGGCGGGAGTCTCGAGCACGTACGCCAGCGTCCCATCGCTCATGGACGGCTCCGGGCGATCGGGGAGCGGCGAGACTCCCAACAGCGGGCATGCTAGCGAACGAACGTTCGTCGGTCAAGTGGCCGATGCGGGTGACCCACCCCCGGTGTCGACCCGGGTCATGCCCGGCCGTCCAGCGACCCGGAACCACGCGGAGTCCTCGGACGGGACCTGGGGTAGATTGGGTCGGTGCGCCGGACCCGGCAGGACCGCGCGGGCGCGGGTGAGCGTTGAGACGGACCCTGGTCACGGTGGCGATCACCGCCGGGGCGCTGGTCGCGTTCGCCGCCAACTCGGTGTTGTGCCGGCTGGCGCTCGGCACGCGTGCCATCGACGCCGGCGCCTTCACCCTCGTCCGGCTCGCGGTCGGGGCGCTCGTCCTGTGGCTGCTGCGCGCCGGATCACGATCGCCGGCGGCGCCCGGCCGGGACCGGCTCGCCCCGTTCCTGCTGTTCGCGTACGCCGCCGCGTTCTCGTTCGCCTATCGAAGTCTCACCGCGGGGACCGGTGCCCTGATCCTGTTCGGCGCCGTGCAGATGACCATGTTCATCGCCGCGTCGCGCACCGTCGAGCGCCCGGGGCGGGGTCAGATCGGCGGCGTGTTGGTGGCCCTGGGCGGTCTCGTGTATCTCGTCTCCCCGGGTCTGAGCGCTCCGCCGGCGGTGGGCTCCGCCCTGATGGCCACGGCCGGCGTCGCCTGGGGCTTCTACTCCCTGCGTGGTCGACGCTCGCGCGATCCGCTCGCCGACACCGCATTCAACTTCGCCGGTGCCCTGCCCTACGCGGCCGTGGTCGCCGCCGTTGGATTCCGCGGTCTGCACCTCACCATGGCGGGCGTGGTCTGGGCGGCGCTGTCGGGGGGGATCGCGTCGGGGTTAGGATATGTGACCTGGTACGCGGCGCTGCGCCGGCTCGACACCGTCCGCGCCGCGACCGTGCAGCTCGCCGTGCCGGTCATCGCCGCCGCCGGGGGCGTGCTGTGTCTCGGTGAGCGCGTCTCGACCCGTCTGCTGCTCGCCGCGGTCATGATCCTCGGCGGCATCGGGATCACATTCGTGGTCCGAACCCGGCCCGGCCGTGCATGAAAGCGACCCCATGATGCGTCTCGAAGGCATCCATCACGTCACCTGCATCACCGGCGACGCACCGGGCAACGTGCGCTTCTACACCGGTGTCCTGGGCTTGCGTCTGGTGGCCAAGAGCGTCAACCAGGACGACCCCGGCGTGTATCACCTCTTCTTCTCCGACGAGCAGGGCGATCCCGGAGCCGACATCACCTTCTTCGAGTACCCCGGCGCGCGCCGCGGCCGCGCCGGTGCCGGCATGGTGCACACGGTGGTGTGGCGGGTGCGATCGGAGGCGGCCCTGTCGTTCTGGGAGGAGCGGCTCACGCTTCGGAGCGCTCACGGGCGACGCGATGGCGCGGAGGTCCGCGGCGAGGATCCCGAGGGGCTCGCGCACGCGATCGTGGTGGATGCGAGCGGTGACGCGCCATTGATCGCCGAGCATCCGGAGATCCCGGCCGAGTTCGCCTTGTGCGGCTTCGACGGGGTGCGGGCGTACAGCGCGCATCCGGAGCGGAGCCGGCCCCTGCTCGAATCGGTGCTCGGCGCCCGGCCCGTCGGCGACAGCGCGTGGGAGCTGCGGGGCACGCGGCGTGGCGGCACCATCGTCTTCCAGACGGCTCCGGCGGAACGCGGCGTGCCCGGCGCCGGCACGGTGCATCACGTGGCATGGGGCACCACGGCCGCCGAACACACCCGATGGCTCGAGCGTCTCGACGAGCAGGAGGTGCGGAACTCCGGTGTGATCGATCGCTATTACTTCCATTCGATCTACTTTCGCGAGCCAAGCGGCGTGTTGTTCGAGCTGGCCGACGACGCCCCCGGGTTCACGGTGGACGGACCGGTGGCGGAGCTCGGCACCCGCATCATCCTCCCGCCGCGCTTCGAGCCGCATCGCGCCGAGATCGAGCAGCGTCTGACCCCGCTGCCCGACCCGCGTGCGGACTGGCCGCGAGTGCGCTGATGCGACCGAGGTGACCCCGGCCCGCTCGTGTGCCCACCGATCGGCCGGATGGCGGCGCGCGCTCGGCGCCGGGTGGACGGTGCTCGTCGTCACGGGCGCCACGCCCGGCGCCCGTGAGACGACCGGGCCCCGGGCGCTGGCCACCATCGACGCGACGCCCGCGGCGGCCGTCCATCGCTTCGTCCCCGCCGAGGCCCTCGGCGCGGCCCTCGACGGACACGATGCGGGATCGACCACACGCAACCTCACCGACGCGAACGTGCGCGCGATCCGCGAGGCGGGGCTCGGCGCGCTGACCTACCGGCTGCGCACCGAGCTCGCCGGCGAGGCCTGGCACTGGAATCCGGAGGGGCGCTGGAGCGACCCGGCACACGCGCGTGGCTACTGGACCTCGTCCGATGCGTCGGCGGCCCCGATCACGATGTCGTGGGGCTACCGGCTCCCACGTCGTGGCAACACGTTCGACCAAGCCAATCGTGACGGCTGGTCACGTCTCGACGACGGGGACACGACCAGCTTCTGGAAGAGCGATCCCTATCTCGACCCGCGTTACACCGGAGAAGCCGAGCGCGAGCATCCGCCGTGGGTGGTGGCCGACCTCGGCCGGTCGCGCCTGCTCGACGCCGCGCGCATCATCTGGGCCGAGCCATACGCGACCCGCTACCGCCTGCAGTGGTGGGAGGGTCCGGACGACGGTCCCGACATGCTCGAGCCCGAGGGTCACTGGAGCGACTTCCCGGCCCGCCCGGTGTGGGCCGGTGTCGCCGGCGCCCAGACGCTGCGTCTGGCGGATCGTCCGGTCCGCACCCGCTGGGTGCGACTGCTCGTCGAGAGCGCCTCGCACACCGCCCCGACCGGCGCCACCGATCCGCGTGACTCGCTCGGCGTCGCGATCCGCGAGATCGCGCTCGGCACGCTCGATGGCGACGGCAGGCTCGCCGACCAAGTGCGTCACGCGCGTGACCCGAGACACCAGACCTGGATGCGGGTCTCGTCCACCGATCCATGGCATCGCGCGGCCGATCGGGATTCCGATGTCGAGCAGCCGGGGGTGGACGCGGTGTGCGCGAGCCCACTCGCCGACGGCCAGCCGGTGTTGATGCCGGTCGGGGTGCTGTACGACATCCCCCCGAACGCGGTCGCCCTGGTGCGTCACCTGCGCGCGCGTGGTGTCGCGCTCGAGCGCATCGAGCTCGGCGAGGAGCCGGATGGACAGGAGGTGGCGCCCGAGGACTTCGCGGCGCTCTATGTCCAGACCGC
>JBIOKD010000051.1:0-14289 GCA_044451485.1 Candidatus Eiseniibacteriota bacterium
GCGTCGTACCAGGCGTCGAGGGCCGCAAGACGCTGCCACATCGCGCGGCCGATCACGCTGTCGGGCGCCGCGGACTGCGCCGCGGCGCGGTCGTGCGCGAGCGCGTCGCGGTACTCGCCGAGCGCCAGCGCGGCCTCGCCGGCGCGCAGCTCGAGCGAGGGGTTGTCCGGTCCGTCGGGCCAGCGGGCGAGCAGGGTGCGATAGACGTCGAGTGCCGCACGCCACGCCGCCGGATCGTGGCTCTTCCGCGCCGCCAGGTGCTGCTCGGAGGCCAGTGCCAGCCACGACTCGTGCGCGAACGCCTCGCCCGCCGCGCGCACCGAATCGGAGGTCTGGGCGCGCGCCCACGCCCCGTCCGGGGCGAAACGCAGCGCCAGCTCACCACGCGCGGCACGGGCGTCGTCGGCGCGGTGCGCTCGCTCGTCGGTCGCCACCAGACGCTGGGCGCTCACCAGCGCGTCGGGCGAGAGCGGATAGCGGTCGAGCAGCAGCCGGTCGACGGCCGCGGCCTGCTCGAAGTGGCTGTAGCGCCGCTCGTGCTGGCCGAGCGTCAGCAGCACCCGTTGCTCGTACGGGCGCGCGCCGAGCTGGTCGAAGAAGCGGGCGGTGGCGCCGGCGTCACCGGAGCGCGACAGCGACTCGACGAGATAGCTCTCGGCCTCGCCCTCGATGTCGGCGCGCAACGTCCCACGGGCCGGTGAGGCGTAGATGTCCAGCACGTGGCGGAACGCGTCGGCGGCCTCGTCCCAGCGGTCGCGGTCGTACTCCGACCAGCCGCGCTTGAACCACGCGATGGCGCGCATCTCGGGCTCGCCGGCCTCGGCGGCCTTGGCGTACATGTCCGCGCTCTCGTCCCAGCGCTGCGCGGCGAATCGCATGTCGCCGAGCCGGAGCCATGCTTGTGGCACGTACGGCGAATCGGAATACTTCTCGACCAGCTCGGTGAACATCGCCTCGGCGCCCGGATCGGCGCGGTCGGCGAGGATCATCCCGGCGTCGAAGAGCACCGCGTCGCGGTGTCCGAAATCGGCGTCCTCGGCGAGGATCGAGCGGTAGAGCGCCAGCGCCGGCTCGACGTCGAGCACCGGCAGACCGGCGCCACCGCCACGGCCGCCACCGGCCAGGTGACGCGCCATCGCCTCGCGGAAGCGCTGACGCGCGTCGACGATCAAGAGGTCGGCGAGCCGGAAGCGGGTCTCGCCACGCGCCGCGGAGCGCGGGTGCCGGGCGAGGAAGTCCTGCATGCGCGCGATCGCGGTGGCGCGCCAGCGCGAGGTCTCCGGGTCGTCGGGCGCGTCGCCCGGATCCACGTTGGTCGCCGCCGGTGCCGTGGCCGAGGTCGAGTCGGGCGTGCGCTCGAGCTTGACCGCGAGCGCGTAACTCGAGGCGGCGAGACCGTAGTCGATCGCCTCTCGCTCGTCTTCGAGACCGGCGAGCGTGCGCTCCACCGCCGCCCGCGCCGTGCGCTCGCGCACGGCGACGAACGCGCGGTCGAGCGAGTCGGCGCGGGCCGCCAGCCGCCGCTCGCGTTGCGTGAGCGCCTTCAGCGTGTCGCTGGTCTGGGCCGCGATCAGACTCGAGTCGATCTGGTGGTCGAGCGAGCGCGCCCAGGCGAGCGCCTGCGCCGCCGCCCCCGACAGCGTGCCGAGCCGCCCGATCAGCGACGGACGCCAGTCGTCCGAGTAGGAGCGCGCGAGCAGCGCCGGCGCGGCCTCGGCCAGACGCCGCGCCAGGGTCGCGACTTGGGCGGTGAGCGAGTCCTCGGCGGCGAGTGTGGTGTCGGGTCCCGGGAAGCCCAGGGGTGGCACCACCGGACGCTGGCGGTGCGGACCCTCGAGGTGGTACCAGCGCATCGCCGCGATCCACAACGAGTCGCCCGCGGCCTGGCCGAGCACGAAGCCGGTCCGTTCGGCCACGCGGCGGGCCGCCGCGTCACGCACCGCGGCGAGACGCGCGTCGAGGGCGCTGGCGCGGACGCGCAGCGAGTCGAGCCAGGCGGCGTGACGGGCGAGCAGCTCGGTCTCGGTGCGGGTGCGGGCGAGACCGTGCGTGAGATAGCCGCGACGCTCGGTCAGCGTGGCGTTCTCTCTCGCGATCGCCCAGCGGGTGCGGGCCAGATCGGCGCCGGCGGCATCGTGCGCGTCGGTGGCGGTGGTGAGCGCGCGCCACTCCTCGGGCGCGGGCGCCGGCACGTTCCACGGGAAGCCCGTCGAGGCCGCCGGGGTCGGCGCCGGGGGCGGAGCCACCGGTCGCGCCGCCAGATCGAGCGACGCGTCGGCGAGCCTCGCCGCGGCGGTGTCGTAGGGGGCGATGTCGATGGGCAGCGAGGGCGCGGCGCCACCCGATCGCCACCAGGACCACAGGGTGGCGGCTTGTCCACGCGCGACGAGACGGCTCAGCGTGTCGCTCTCGGCGACGCGGTCGTTCTCGGTGACGGTGTAGAGACTCTCGGCGACGGCCCAGTCGCCGTCGTCCATGGCCTGACCGGCGAGCGCCAGCAGCGCCTCGCGTCGCTCCGCGTCGCCGGGCGTGTCGTTGGCCCGCTCCGCGAGCAGCGCGCGGCCGGCGGCGCGATCGCCGCGCTCGAGCGAGCCGAGTGCCAGCAGATGACGGGCGCGGGCCGCGGCGTGCGTGCCCGGTGGGACCTGGACGAGCAGAGGGCGGGCGTCCTCGCCACGCGCGATCGCGCGGGTGGCGCGACCCAGCCACGCCGCGCCGATGAGCTCGCGTCCGAGTGCCGTGGTGGTGTCGGCCGCGGCGATCATGTCCTCGAGCGCGGGCTCGTCGTCGTCGCCGCCCGCGGCGAGTGCCGCGGCCTCGACCGCGGCCAGCAACGGTTCGCCGTGATGCCGCGTCATGGCGTCGCGGACCAGCGCCAGCGCACCCGGGGTGTCGCCGCGCTCGATCATCGCGCTGGCGGTGAGCGCCACGGCCAGCGGATCGGCGGCGGGCGGTGGGGTCGTGGTCGAGTCGCCACGGGTGGCCGCGTCGATGGCCTGCTGGTCGGCGATCCAGCGGGTGTAGAGACTCGGCGGCCATCCGGCCACGCGTCGCTCGAGCGCCTCGAGACGGGCGCGGTCGCCGAGCCGGCGATAGGCCTGGGCGAGCAGGAACGCGGCGCGATCGGCGCCCGCGAAATCAGGCACGTCGCCGAGTGGCACCGCTTCGAGCTCGGTCACCTCGGTGCCCAGGTCGCCACGCGCGGCCGCCTCCACCGCGCGCCGCAGATGGAACGGCCCGGGCGCCAGCGAGTCGGGGGTCACCACGATCGTGTGGGACGAGGTGTCGGGGGCGAGCGAATCGGCCGGAACCGCGATCGCGTGCGTCGTGGTGTCGGGCACGGCCTTCGCCGCACACGCGCGAGCGGCCCACGCGCCGGTCAGCGCGAGGGCCAGGGCCAGGGCCGTGAGGCCCGGTCGCGGATGGGGGGTGCGCATCGTGTGGTGAATCAGCCGTTGCCCGCCGGGAGTCGGCCGTCGTGGAGCCATGTCGAGGCGCGGATGCCGGCCACCCCGGTGGCCGGTCGCGCGGTTGCCAGGTCGAAACGCACGAGGGTGATGCGATCGCGGGGCGGATCGAGCGTGAGCCAGCCGCTCTCGGTCGCGGGCCACGCGCCGCCGGCCAGCGTCAGCTCGAGCGTCTGCTCGCGTGGCTCGACGAAGCCGCGATAGAGCTCGACCACGCCGCCGCGCGCCAGCACGCCACGCTGCTCGTCGGTGAGCGTGGTGACCAGCGTGTCACCGCTCTCCAGCGCCACCGCGAGCGTGGCGGGCGCCGACTGGCCCGGATCGCCGCTCGCGACCACGATCAGCTCGGTGAGCGGGTGACCGGTGAAGTCGGCCTGCACCACGCCGAGCCGGTCGCGCTGCTCGGCGAGCAGCCGCTCCATGCGATCGAGCTGGGTCTCGAGATCGGCCAGCTCGCCCACCCGGGCGAGGTACTCGCGCTGACGCGCCGCCGCGTCGTCACGCGCCACGGTGTCGCGCCCCGCGTTGACCGAGGCGAGCAGCTGCTGGTAGGCGAGGAAGCGCGGATCGACCGCCACCGCGTCGCCCTTGGAGGTGACCGGGTGCTCCCGGGTCACGTCGAAGCGGCTGCGGATGAACGCGCGATTGGCCTTCAGAAAGCGCATCGTGGGTGGCTTCTCGTGCGGTGGCTTCACCCGCTCCACACGCACCTCGGTGACGGTGCCGTCGGGCGTGGTCGTGACCGCTCCCGCGCCCGCCGCGTCCCCGCCCACCGCGTCCGCGCCCACCGCCAATGGCGGCCACGCGCAGACCGCCATCAGAGCGCCGGCCAGGATCCGCCGGTGGATCGATCGGATCGGCATCGGGCTCACCCCCTCCAGGTCTTGCGCACGCGGCCGTCGGTCGCGTCCACCATCACGAACAGCCCGGGCGCGCCCGGCGCCGCGTACACCAGCGTCCAGGTCGCGCGGTTGGGATCGTCGTCGTCGAACGCGCCGCGCAGCAGCAGCATCGCGGTCAGCCGGGTCTCGACCGGGTGCGCGAAGGCGCGCATCACCTCGGGGCGCGCCGCGGCCAGCGCGGCGTCGCTGTCGATCCACTCGGCGCCCAGCGGCGGAGCGGTGAAGCGCATGGCGAGGTCCTCGGCCACCACGATGTGTCCATCGCGCACCGAATAGGCGCGCGCCTGGTCACGCCGGGCCGAGTAGAACAGGTAGCCCCAGCGGGTGGTGTGACCCGCGGCATCGACGGGGTCGTCGTTCTCGATGTAGATCAGCGTCGCGTCGGGCGACCACGATCCGGCCGCGGAGCGAGCCAGATCGAGACCGGCGCGTGCGCCGACCGGGATCGGGGTGCCACCGTGCGCCGGGACGGCACAGACGACCGCCCACGCCAGCGCCACGACGAGCCATCCCCCGCGCGGCGGCCGGGATTCCGTCCGCAAGTGCTCGCGCATCGTTCCCTCCTAGAAGAGCAGCGCGGTGCCGACGCTGAGCTCGATGTTGTCGTTGGACTGCCGGGCCTTGCCGTCACCCGAGGTGAACCGGTAGTCGCGCACCTCCCAGCGCATGGCGGTGCGCTTGGACAGGTAGAGCATGGCGCCGACGCCGAAGTCGACGCTGGGGTCGCTCTCGCCGCGCATGATCGTGGCGCCCGCGCCGGCGGTGAGATAGGGGACCATCTGGCGTCCGGGCAGCAGCTCGTAGCTGCCCACCAGGTGGTAGTACATCATGTGGAAGTCCTCGGCCTCGAGCGAGAGCGCGAACAGCGACTCGACGATCTCGGCCGGCCGATGGACGTGGGTCCAGCCCACCGACGCGTCCACGCGCACCCGGTCGAACACGTAGTAGCCCAGCCCGCCACCCAGCGCGAGCGAGTTGGACTTGCGGTCGAACGAATACCCGCCCGCGTATCCATAGAGCATGTAGCTGCCGGTGCGGGAGTAGAGCTTGGGATTGGGCTTGAACTCGAGATCGGAGACGTCGTCCGATTCCTTGCACAGCGACGAATGGATCCAGCCGGTCTCGTCGGGGGACAGACGCACGCCGTACCAGGGTCCGCGTTTGGCGATCACCGGCAGCGTGGTGCCGCGTGGATAGACGCCGACGATCGAGTACTCCTCGCCGGGGCCGGAGCGCACCACGTTGCGCGTCGCGTGCACGAGCTTGACCACGCGGGTGGTCGGGATCGCGCCTTCCGGCAGCGACACCACGGTGTCGGGTGTCATCGCGGCCGCGGCGGGTGCCGGCGCCGGCGATGGGGTGACCACGCTGTCAGCGTTCGCGGCGACCGGGGTGTCTTGGGCGCGTGCGACGGACGCGGCGAGGATCAGCGCGGATGCGGCCGCGACCGTCGCGAGCCACACCCGCGCACGGCGGGATTCCAGGCCCTGCTCGTTCATGACATCCCTTTCATCGGCTCGCGACGAGCCAGCTCAACCCCGCATGGAGGTCCCACATCCCGAACGTCTCGCGTCCGGTCACGATCGCGCCGCCCGCGGAGTGCGCGGTGTCGAGCGCGAACCAGTCGTGCTCGGCGGCGAAGGTCAGGCTCCACGGACCGATCAGCGCGCGTCGCAGCGCGACGCCGCCACCGCCGATCCAGCCGTCCAGCGGTCGCAGATCCACCGTCAGGGGCGGCGAGCCGCCACCCGGCGACAGCGTGATCTGCGACGGGTGATAGGCGAGATGCTGACGCCCGGCGTTGCCGGAGAGGGCGAGATCGGTGCCGAGGAGGCCCACCAGACGCACCCGCGCCACCGCGCCGAAGCGGGTCGCCGAGACCACCGGATCGAGGATCCCGGGCAGACCGAGTTGTTGCGTGGTGGTGTTCCCCGACACCCGCGCACCCAGGGCGAGCGGGCCGAGACCGGCGAGGGTCTCGACGCCCCACGCGGGGCGCGCGCTGACGTCCCACTGGTAGTCGGCGAGCTTCGAGTCGTAGCGCGTGGCACCGGCGTCGGCGCCGAGCGTGAGACGGAGCGGGCCGGCCATGACCGGGCCCGCCGCCACGACACACGCGAGCCACGCGGCGGTGGCCGCGACGCCGAGCCGTGTCCGATCACGCGCGCTCATCGGTTCGCTCCGGCGGTCGCCGAGGCGGCCGGCGCGGGCAGCGCGAGCGTCACTCCGACCGGCAGGATCTGGTAGTCCGCGGCCTTGAACGGGGTGACGATCAGCGTGTCGCTGCCGTCGATGCGCTCGATCTTCTGCCCGCTGCCCAGGTAGACGAGCAGGAACACACCCACCGGCGCGCCGCCCGGCGCCTGCGCCACCGGCAGGCTGGCCGGCACGTCACCCGCGAACGACAAGTCGAGACGCTGCATGAGATGGTCCCAGCCGGTGACCCCGCGGGTGGCGCGGCCGACCGACACCGAGTTCGCGAGCACCGCGTCGATGTCGTAGGCCATCTGCTCGCGTGGCGCGTCGGGGGCCACCTGCACCGCCGCGGGTGAAATCGTGCCGCTCACCCGCAGATCGGCGACCGCGAATCCGGTGAGGATCGAGCGGTAGATGATGTTGGTGCTCACCGACAACGACTCACGCACGCCGGGCGTGATCACCTGCCCGTTGGTGACGTTGGCGCCGAGCAGGTCGATCCGCGACCAGCGGTCGGTGATCCCGGGCTTGCCGAGACAACCGGGCACCAGGAGCAGCGCCGCCAGCGGCACGATCACTCGTGCCGCCTGGCGTCCGCGCCGTTCGAAGGTCGGGATGTGCATGGGAGGCTCGCCGGACCCGGTCAGCGGACCAGCGCCAGGCGGTCGGTCCACACCTGGCCGCCGACATGCAGCCGGTAGAGGTAGAGACCGGCGGGAGCGCTGGATCCACGCTCGTCACGACCGTCCCAGACCACCTCGTTGCGGCCGGCGGCGAAGGCTCCGTCGAGCTTCCGCACGCGACGACCGGCGGTGTCGAACACCTCGAGCGACACCGAGCCCGGCGCGGCGGATGGCAGCATGAAGGCGATGTGCACGTCGTGAACGGCGGGGTTGGGCCAGCTGCCGAGCAGCATCGGCTCGGACGGCAGCGCCGAGGGGCCGCCGAGACGGAAGCCGGTGCGCGACACCGCCACCGGTCCGTTCGGGTAACGCGAGCTGGCGGTGAGACGCAGCACGTGGTCGCCACCACCCGCGACGCGGAGATCCGCGGCGTCGAGCGTGACGTTGTGCACGCCGGCCGCCATGGCACCCAGCGATCGCGTGGCCAGCGTGTGACCGCTGGCGTCGTCGATCGATAGCGACACGTTGGCCGCGTCGGTCAGGGTGAAGCTCGCGGAGGGGGCGTCGCCACCGGTCACCGCGAGATGGTTCACCTCGACGCCGAGGGTCCACAGACGCATGCCGCTCCCGTCCGACCACTGCTCGAGCGAGATGCCGTCGGGACGACCGGCACGCACCACGCTGCCGTCGCGATGATCACGGACCGTGTAGTAGGGGATGCTGAAGCCGCGCGGACGGGTGAGACCACCGCCCAGCTCGGCCACCGGCGTGAGATCCGGTCCGAACTTGCGGACCACGCCCTGGTTGGGTGCGGCCGCGTACACCGCGCCGTAGGCGTCGGTGTCGAGCGAGGTCACCAGGTCGGCGTCGTGACGCACGTCGCCCACCCACACCAGCGAGCCACCCTGGTCACGCAGGTGCACCAGGCGGCGGGTGTGCGCGTCGGCCACGTACACGTCGGGGGTGTTGACGCCTTCGGCGCGGCCGACCGCGACCGCCATCGGGCCGGCGAAGCGGCCGATGCCGCTACCCAGACCACCGATCGCGTTCAGCTGGCGCGCGCCATTGGCCTCGAGGGCGAACGACACCACCTGATTGCGACCCGTGTCGGCGACGTACAGACGGTCGTCAGTCGGGTCGAACGGGGTGCCGGCATCCGACACCGCGACGCCGTTCGGACGGGCGAGCCCGCCGATCGTGTAGAGCGGCACCAGCGTCATCTCGCCGAACTCGCTGGTCGCCTGGAACACCACGATGCGACCGTTGCCGCTGTCGGCGACGTAGAGACGATCCTGTTCGTCCACCGCCAGCCCGCGTGGGGCCGACAGCGGGCCGATCGGGCTGCCGACGCCGTCGAAGGCGTTCAGGTTGCCGCCCATCTCGCCGAACACCAGCCGGTTCCAGCGCGAGTCCGACACGATCTGGAAGGTGCGCGAGGCGATGTACGGGAAGCGGTCGTACACGTCCACGCTGCCGATCGTGACGGTGGCGTAGGGGTCGGCGAACAGATCGCGGCCGAGCTGCTGGCGCGCGACCCCACGGTTGAGGGCGTCGAGACCCAGGTCGGGCGCGATCGGCGCACTGCCGAAGGTGTCCGCCATGAGCGGGGACGCCAGCGAGACGACGGCGATGAGGGCCAGCGGGATGATGCGTCGCACGGTCAACTCCTCTCTCCGGACACGTCCCTGTCTAGAAGCGGAAATCGACACCCGTTTCGAGGATGTCCGCTGAATAGTTGTTGCTGTTGAAATAGCGCCCGTAATCGAGCGTGACCCCGAGATGCCGGAAGACCCGCGATGAAGCCGCGAGCACGCCGAGATCCATCTGCAGCGTCACGTCGAACAGGTGCGAGGACAGGGGTCCGAGCCGATAGTCGCCGGTGAGATACCCGTCCACCCCGTTGGTGGTGAGGTATTCGGCACGGTAGAAGTCGGCGGCCGTCTGCGTGTACCAGCGGTACCGGTACTGCACGTTCAGTCCCGACGTCAGGTACTGGCTCAACTGCGCTCCCGTCTCGTGTGACATGACGCCCCAGTCGTCGTCGTAGAAGCGGTAGCTGAACTTGAGGCTCGAGCGGTTGGCCAGGTATTGGTTGAACTTCACGAACGCGTCGCGTCGCAGGCGGCTGGTCGGCTGGTTCTCGGGCACGCTGGTGCCGCCGGCGTAGACGCGGCGATACGGGTTGTGCTGGAGCCCCTCGACGTGGTCCACCTCGACGCCCACCCGCAGCACCGAGGCCGGGCTCAGCACCTCGGTCGCCACCGCGTTGGCGTGGAGCGTGTTCTTGGTGGCCGGAGCCACCGGATTGTTCACGTTCTCCACCGGGTCGATGTGGTCCCAGCCGTAGCTGGTGCCGACGGACAGGTTGAGCTGCTGCCCGCGCAGGTCGCGCGCGTAACGCGCCGCCACCTGCTGGGCGAGGTAGTCGACCTCGGAGGAGTGGTAGTAGCTCACCGCCGCGCCACCCTTGGACACCTCGGCCTGCATCTCGTTGCGCACCTTGACGAAGTCCGCGTACGGGTTGCCCGAGATCGGGTGGCTCGCGGTGGTGATCGCGTCGATCGCCTCCTGGCTCCCGGGCGCGCCGGTGATGCCGGGGACGGTGACCTTCTCGTTGTTCCAGTGCAGCATCAGCCCGGTGCCGTTCGCCATGGGCACGCTGTAGTCGCCCACGGCCGAGCGCACGCTCACGTGGTTCGAGTCGCCGAACCAGCGCAACAGCGTGGCCAGGGTCTGGTCGTCCGGTGTCTCCTGTGCGGAGCACACGCGGGCGCAGGCCAGGCCGACGCCGGTCGCGAACGCGACGGAGCGGATGCGCGGACTCAGTTGCACGCGCAGCCTCCGCCCTCGCCGCCGTTGCCGCCGGTCGAGCCCTCGCGTGCCTCGAACGACTTGGTGAGACGGGCGTCCTTCTTGGCCTGGGCCTTGAACGACATGATCGGGTCGACCAGGTGCTCGCGCTGGTAGGCGGGCACCGGTCGCATGGCGCAGCCGCTGCAGGCGGCGAGCAGCACCGCCGCCAGCGTCAGCGTCCACGCCATACGCGCGGCATCGTTGCAGCGACGCGGGCTCATGGCGTCTCCGATCCGCCACCGGTGGCCACGGCCGGCTGGCGACTGAGCAGCCGGCGGGTGACCGCGGTGATCTGGTCGAACGCGGCGTCGTCCGAGCCGCTCACCGCGCACGCGATCGAGCCGTCACGGTCCAGCACCAGCGTGCAGGGCACGTGACGCAGGTCGAGCGTGCGGGCGAGACCGTCGGGGCCATCCTGGGCGACCGGCATCGCGAGCTTCCGTGCCGCCACGAACCGACGCGCGTTCGCGGCGTCGGCGTCGATCGAGACCGCCACCACCCGGCCGCCCGACTTCACCAGCTCGGTGTTCAAGGCGTCCAGACGCGGCAGCTCGCGCCGGCAGGGCGCGCACCAGCTGGCCCAGAAGTTCACCACCACCACCTGCCCGCGCAGCGACGTGAGCGTGAACTGGCTCCCGTCGAGCGCGCGCAGCGGGTGACTTCCGAGCTCGTGCGCGGCCATGGTGCTGGTGGTACCCAGCACCTCGGGGGTCGCGGCCCCCGCCGGCGCCGCGAGCGCCAGACCGGCCACGAGGAGCGTGGCGGTCCGGACGCGCGCGAGCGGGCTCGATGCGGTCACGATGTGGCTCCGGTCGTCCATGGCGTCGCTCCCTCCGTCACTTGTACTGGGCGCCGAGCAGCACCCACAGGTTGACCTTCTGGCGCTCGGCGGCGGTGAGCGAGTCGGCGCCGCCCGGGTGCGGACCCATCCCGGCGCGGGGACCGACGCCCAGCACGTAGTCGATGAGACGCGACTTGCGCGGGAACGCCGGCTCCACCTCCTGGAACGACATCTTCACGGAGGCGCCCGACAGGTTGACGTAGCCGCGCGGGAAGATGCGGTTCATCCGCACCGTGTCCATCACGGCGGTGAGATCGAGCTTGCCGGCCGCGGTCGAGTCGACGCCCGGCACGGTCGGGGTGTGACAGCTCACGCACTTCGAGGCCACGATCGGACCGATGTCGTTCTCGTAGTCGATGATCGTGAACGACGAGGCCGGGATGTTGAGGTCGTGGGCCGGATACAGGGCGGCCATCGGCGACGGGTTGGTCACGACGTCGCCGCCGGCCTTGCGCTCCTCGTGACAGCCGACACAGCGGGTGAACGACTCGCCGGGCCGCACGAACAGATGGGTGCGCTTGACCACGAAGCCGCGGTCGAGCGTGTCGAGGGTGGCGAAGCTGATCGGCGTGTTGGCCGGCACCTTGATGCGGAACGAGCCGTCCGAGTAGACCGGCGCGAAGCCGATCAGGGCGCGCTTCTCGAAGTCGTTCGCCGAGTAGTCGTTCATCTCACCCGCCAGGGTGGGACGGGCCGCGATGACCGCGATCTGTCCGATCGGATCCACACCCTTGATCGGGACTTCCTGACCGTCGTGGGTGCTGCGGTTGAACACGTCCTGGGCCAGGAACTCACCGGAGTTCTGGGTGTTGTCCACGATCGAGGGGACCACCGGCGGCTTCGGGTGCGGCGCCAGCAGCTGGGCGTCGTACTCGTTGGTGTTCGGATCGTTGTAGAGGAAGGTGAGGTCCTGGATGCTGAAGGTGGCCGGGTCGGAGGTCGTCCCCGCGCCGGTCTGCTTGAGCGTGAAGGTGTAGAGCGCGTAGTCCACGTCACCCATGGTGGCCGCGGGCAGCGAGTAGGACACGATGTAGCGGCCGTTGCCGAGCGGGCGCGGGTACTTGAACACGCCGTACGGCCAGGGCTCACCGTCCATGTTGATCTGCGGCGTCAGCACGTCCCAGTGCATCGATTCAGCGTCCAGCACCGGGTCGGCGGGGCCCTGCTCGGTCTTGATCAGCGCGATCGGTCCGGCGTCGCCGTTGATCTTGGTCGAGGCGATGGCGATGACACGACCCTCGGGGGTCACGGCCGGGTGGAAGAAGTTGCGGTCGTGTGGCCCGAAGAAGTGGAAGGTGCCGGTGCCGTCGGGGTGGGTGGCGAACAACGGGAAGCGGTTCATGGTCCCGAAGTGCTCCCACCGCGTGTACATCACACGGCCGTCGGGCAGCAGCTCAGGATCGAAGTCGTCGCTCTGGTTGTAGCTGATGCGCTCGATGTTGCCGCCGTTGGCGTCGCAGGTGTACAGGGTGGCCGATTCGGCGTGGTCGTACTCGTCCATCTCGCCGGCGCGGGTGCTGGTGAACATGATGCGCCCGTCGGGCAGATAGAGCGGGTCGAAGTCGTCGCCCCCGCCGCTGGTCACCTGGCGGAGCCCGGTGCCGTCGGCGCCGATCTCGTAGATGTTGCGGCGGGGGCCGCCGGCCGGATACATCGAGAACAGGATGCTCTTGCCGTCGAACGACACCGCCGGGTCCGACACGCTGGCGCCGACGAAGTTGGTGATCGGCGTCACCACGCCGTCGGGCGCGATCGGGGAGAGCTTGAACAGATTGCCCTCCACGTTCGTCTTGTTGAGCGTCTCGGTGGCCTTGGTCTTCACGAACACGATCGCCTCGGTCGTGCTCTCCTGCTGGATCAGGTCCTGTGGTGCGCTGCCGCGGCAGCCCACCAGCACGGCCTGAAACGCGCAGGCCGCGACGAGCGGTACGATCAGCGCGGAAACGGTGCGATGCATGGGGCGTTCACGCATGGTTTGGGGTTCCCCTCCGGTCGATGCGCGGGTCAAGGCCTGAGCGTCCGATAGAAGGCCAGACCAAGCGTCTGTTCGAGGTAGTCGTAGGCCGCCATGCCTTCGTGGTTGGGTTGATGTGCAAACGCGGTGGCCTGACGCAGCTCTCCACGCAACGCCAGGTCGTCCCGTACGAACCATTCCAGTCCACCGCCGATCGAGAGCACGTTCTTGGTCACCGATTGCGCCGCGATGGCTCTACCGGGGAGCACCACGGTCATTCCGTAGCCGCCCGCCAGGTAGGGTTGCAGCCGCCCCGGTCTGGGGCGGCGGACGATCACGCTCAGGGTGTTGAAGACCGCGTGCACGCCGTGGCTCGGGTCGTGCGAGAGCGAGCCCTCGTAGGCGAGCCACGAGTTGGGTGAATAGGCCAGCCGCAGGGCGTAGAGGTGATCGTTGCCGAACATCCCGACCGCCGGACTCACCGAGAAGCGGTGCAGGTACGGCCGCTCCCCGGGCGACAGGTGATAGGGCGCGTTCGCCAGCTCGGGCTCGAGCGCCTCGAGACCGTCGCGCGTTCGCGCCACCACGGGCGCGGCGGAGGCCGGGTCGGCCACCGATGGCGGCATGGCGAGCGAATCGTCGGCCGCGTCGGCGCGGGCGAGCGCGGTAGCCCCGACGAGCAACGCCAGGGACGCCAGCCAGATGCCGGTGCGCGTCTTCATTGGCGCACCCCGTCCTTGATCCACTTGAGGATGGCCTGGTAGTCGCTGTCCGCGGGGGTGGCGAAGTACTTGACCGGATGCGGGGTTCCACCGGCGGCGTACGCCAGCGGCCGGGTCAGGATCGCGCTCGACTCGGCCACCACCGGCGAGACCTGCCACACCACCTGGTCGAAGTCGTAGACCGTGTCGACCGCCGAGGCCGGTGACAGCTCAAGGGTTCCGCGGATGCCGCCGCCGTGACAATCCCCCTCGGCGTCACAGCCGTGGCGGATCAGCACCGGCTCCACGGTGTTGGCGTACTCCCGGTAGTTCAGGACCAGCCGCGTTCCACCACCCGGCGGCGGTGGGACCGCCGTGGGCGCGCTGCAACCCGCGAGCGGACACACGGAAGCCACCGTCGCGACCAGCGTCGCGACCGTGGTCCGGTACCGTCTCGATGTGTTGCAACGTGCACGCATCGGAAGTCCTCTCGATCCCATCGCGGTTCGCAATGTCCGGAGTGGAGAAACGCCATACCGGGGTACGGGTTGCTCGACAGCGGGCAACTCGTTGCGCCCGGCGCGCTTCTCTGTCCTCCAAGCAGTCCATTGCGCCCCTCCTATGGGACGGATGGACCATGTGGTCGCAAGTGGTGTGCCCCGGCTTGTGAACAGACGAACGAGCGGTCACGACCACGCGTGGAGCGTGCGCGTGCGCACACCAGTGCGCGATCTCACCCGCACGGCGCGACA
>JBIOKD010000052.1:0-14161 GCA_044451485.1 Candidatus Eiseniibacteriota bacterium
ACCGGGTCCACCGGGTTTGTAGAAGTAGGTGATCCGCCCCGGGCTCGGGCGGAAGCCGTGCTCGTGGTCCTCGGCGTTGATACGACACTCGATCGCGTGGCCGGTCCACTCCACCTCGTCCTGGGTGAGCGACAGCTTCTCACCGGCGGCCACCAGGATCTGCTCCTTCACCAGGTCGACCCCGGTGACCTCCTCGGTCACCGGGTGCTCCACCTGGATCCGGGTGTTCATCTCCATGAAGTAGAAGGAGCCATCCTCGTCGAACAGGAATTCGATGGTGCCCGCGTTCCGGTATCCGATCGACCGCGCCCCGTGCGCCGCCATCTCCCCGACCCGTCGGCGGTCGGCCAGGGAGAGGAACGGACTCGGTGACTCCTCGATGAGCTTCTGATGGTTGCGCTGCACGCTGCACTCGCGCTCACCCAGGTGGATCAGGTTGCCGTGTCCGTCACCGAAGAGCTGGAACTCGATGTGACGCGGCTTCTGGATGTACTTCTCGAGGTACACGGCGTCGTTGCTGAACGCGGCGCCGGCCTCGGCCTGCGCGATGCCGAACCCGGCTCGTAGCTGCTTCTCGTCCCACGCCACCCGCATGCCACGACCGCCGCCGCCCGCCGCCGCCTTGATGATGACCGGGTAGCCGATCTCCTTGGCGAGCGACAGCGCCTCGTCGACGTCACGCAGCACGCCGGGACTCCCGGGCACCAGCGGCAGACCGGCGGCGCGCATGGTGTCGCGGGCGACCGCCTTGTCCCCCATCTTCCGGATCATCTCCGGGGACGGGCCGATGAAGGTGAAGCCGCACGATGCGCACACCTCGGCGAAATGGGCGTTCTCGCTCAGGAACCCGTAGCCGGGATGGACCGCGTCCGAGCCGGTGATCTCGGCGGCCGAGATGAGCCGGGCGACGTAGTTGTACGAGCGTGCGGGTGGGGGTGGCCCGATGCACACCGCCTCGTCGGCGAGACGCACGTGCAGGCTGTCGCGGTCGGCCTCGCTGAACACCGCCACGGTGGCGATCTTCAGCTCGCGGCACGCCCGGATGACCCGCAACGCGATCTCGCCGCGGTTGGCGATCAGGACCTTGCGGAACATGCGACCGTCAGTCCTTGGTCATCCAGTTGGGCTTTCCGGCGGCTGCGTTCGGCGTCGCGTCGGCGGCCGGCTCCGCGGTCGCGGCGTCCACCGGCTGCCACATCCGGTCCGAGCTGGCCGAGATGCCCTTGAGCTTGAGACTCAGCTCGTTCGGATTGTTGCAGTTCTTGAGCGCCTCCTCCTCGGTGATGAGGCCCTCGCGCAGCAGCTGCAGCACCGACTGGTCGAAGGTCTGCATGCCGTACTGGGTGACGCCCTCGGCCACCGCGGTGTGGATCATCGGCACCTTGTCCGGGTTCAGGATGAACTCGCGGATGGTGGGGGTGCTCACCATCACCTCGACCGACGGTACGCGGCCGGCGCCGTCGCGTCGAGGAATCAGACGCTGCGAGATCACCGCGCGCAGGTTGGCCGAGATGCTGAGCCGGACCTCGTCGTGCTGATGGGGCGGATAGAACGAGATGATGCGCTGCAGGGTCTGCACCACGTCGGTGGTGTGGAGGGTGGACAGCACCAGGTGCCCGGTGTCGGCGGCCATGAGCGCGGTGCTCATGGTCTCGAGGTCGCGGATCTCGCCCACCAGGATGATGTCCGGGTCCTGACGCAGCACATAGCGCAGGCCATCGTGGAACGAGTGCGTGTCGAGTCCGACCTCGCGCTGATGGATGAACGACAGCCGGTCGCGGTGGAGGAACTCGATCGGATCCTCGACGGTGATGATGTTGCGGGTGGTGATGCGGTTGAGCGCGTCGACCATGGCGGCCAGCGTCGTCGACTTGCCCGATCCGGTCCGGCCGGTCACCAGCATGAGACCACGGGGCGAGAACGCCAGCTCGCGCACGATCGGTGGCAGGTGCAGGTCCTCGATGCTCGGCACCTCGACCGGCACGTGACGCAACGCCAGGGCCGGGGTGCCGCGCTGCATGAAGATGTTGGCGCGGAAGCGCGCCAGCCCGGACACACCGAAGGCGAAGTCGATCTCGTTGTGGGTGGCGAAGTGCTGCCGCTGCTCCTCGTTGAGGAGCTGGTGCGTGACCTCGCGCAATTGCTGGGCACTGGGAGGCGGCTCGTCGAGCGTGTAGAGCACGCCGTCGACACGCACCACCGGCGGGGTGCCGGCCTTCAGGTGGAGATCGCTGGCGCGCGCCGCGATCACCTTCTCGAGCACGCTGCGGATGTTCATCGTGTCCTCCGTGCGCGCGTGCCATCGGGGCGCACGCGGGCGGCATCCTGCCGCCGGATCACGCCGGCTCGATCAGGAACAGCTTCTGCCCGAACTCCACCGGCTGGGCGTTCTCGACCAGGATCCTCGCGACGCGTCCCTTCACCTCGGACTCGATCTCGTTCATCAGCTTCATCGCCTCGATGATGCACACGGTCTGACCGACATCGACCGTGCTGCCCACCTCGACGTACGGGTCCGCGTCGGGTGCCGGCGCGCGGTAGAAGGTGCCCACCATCGGCGAGGTCACCGCTGGCAGCCGCTCGTCGCCGCCACCGGCGGCCGCGGGGGTCTCGACCGCTGCCGCTCCCGGCTCCACCGCGGTCGGCCCGGCGGGCGGCACCGCCACCGCGGTGGCCACACCCGACGGCATCGCCGCGATCCGCACCGTGCGTCCACCCGAGGTCACCTCGAGCTCACCGATCCCGGTGCGCTGCACCAGACGGATGAGCTGACGGAGTTCGCCGAGCGCGAATCCGCCGGCCTCTCCACCCGGGGAGTGATCGGCCTTGCGGGCGTTCTTCTTGACGCCGCCCGCCGCGCGTGTCCTAGCGGCCATGACCGAGACGCGCGGCCAGACCGCGCAGGGCGAGCCGGTAGCTGTCCACGCCGAATCCCTGCACCACCGCGACGGCCGCACCCGAGACGGTCGAGGTGTGTCGGAAGGACTCACGCGCGTGCGGATTGGTCACGTGTACCTCGACCACGGGGAGGCCGGCTCCGAGTACGGCATCCCGCAAGGCGACGCTCGTGTGGGTCAGCCCGCCGGGATTCAGCAGCACCCCGTCGCAGCGCCCACGGGCACGGTACAGCGCTTCGATCAGAACCCCCTCGTGCGCGCTCTGCAGGGTCTCGAGCTCGCAGCCCAGCTCCGACGCGAGCGCCGTCAGGGCGCGGTCGACGTCGGCGAGCGTCTCCCGCCCGTATCGCTCGGGCTCGCGTGTCCCCAGGGCGTCGAGGTTCGGACCATGCAGAACCAGGATGCGTGGCATCAGATCCGGGCTCCGACGTCGAGGAGCGTGGCGCGCACGAGACGAGTGGTGATCGGTCGCGGGACGCTAGCATGGCCCATACGGGGCGTCAACACCCAGCGGGTCTCGCGTGCGTCACGCTTCTTGTCCTGTCGCATCGCCGCCTCGAGCGCCGCCACGCGCACGCGCTCGAGCCGACGTGGCAAACCGAGTCTCGCGAGCAACCGTTCGAGACGCGCGCCTTCGCGTGGATCGAGACCCGCCGCGCACACCGACAGACGCACCGCCGCGCACATCCCGACCGCCACGGCCTCGCCGTGGAGCACGCCGCGGTAGCCGCGTGCCGCCTCATAGGCATGCGCCAGCGTGTGACCGAAGTTGAGCGCGCTGCGTGGACCACGATCGCGCTCGTCGCGGGTCACCACCCGCGTCTTGGCGCGCAGCGTGGCCGCGATCACCGCGGCGAGCGCCGCGGGATGCCCCGACGCCAGCGCCGCCGCCCGACGCTCGCAGCGCCGGAACAGCGCCGCGTCGGTCGCGAATCCGGTCTTGACCACCTCGGCCAGACCGGCGCGTCGGTGCCGTGCCGGCAAGGTCGCCAGTAGCGCCGGATCCACCACCACCAGCACCGGCTGGTGAAACGCCCCCACCAGGTTCTTGCCCGCCGGGAGATCGATACCGGTCTTGCCCCCCACCGAGCTGTCCACCATCGCCAGAAGCGAGGTCGGGACCACCACCCACGGCAGCCCGCGCAGCCAGCTCGCCGCCGCGAACCCGGCCAGGTCGCCGACCACGCCACCACCGAGCGCGACCACCGCGCCGTCGCGACCGAGCCCGATCCCGGCGAAGCGCCTCCACAACGCGACCAGACGCCCGGGGCTCTTGGACCGCTCACCGGCCGGAACCGTGACCACGTCGGTCTCGATGCCCGCCCGCGCCAGCGAGCGCACCGCCGCCCGCGCGTACAACGGACCCACATGGGAATCGGTCACCAGCGCCACGCGGGTGACGCCGGTGGCGCGTCGGGTCGCGGCACCCAGACGCGCCAGCGCGCCGCGGGAGAAGATCACGCGGGTGGCGGCGGCGGGATAACGGATCAGGAATCCGGCGGGCGGCACACCGCGAAGATAGCACGCACGTGGGGGAACGCGGGGTGGCGCCCGCCATACGTTCTCAGACAGAGCCTAGTGCGCGGGCTTGCTCTTCAGACGGTCGATCTCGGCGTTGAGCTTCCGGATCTGACGCTGGAGCTCGCTGATGCGGGTGGCGGACGGCGGGGCGTCCTCGTCGGGCCAGGTGGCCATCCACGACGGCACCGCATCCGGTGACTCGCCGAGCGCCACCGTGCCGCTCTTGGCGATCTCCTCACGCACCCACACCAGCTCGACCGCCGAGCCCGGCGGGGTGGCCCCCACCCAGCGTGCCAGCTGCTCGGGATATTCGACGCGCTCGCGCTCGTAGGCCACGATCAGGTCGCCACGTTGCAGACCGAGCTTGTCGGCCGGGCTGCCCGGCACGATCGCCTCGACCACCGCGCCGATCGGCTGGCGTGGTCCACCCTGACGCACGCTCGCCACGCTGATCGCCCGGGTGGTCACCCCGAGGAAGCCGTGGCGCACACGGCCATCACGCTCCAGCGCGGCGATCACCGGTCGCAGGTCGTCCACCGGGATCGCGAAGCTGCCCGGCGCCGGATGGTCCTCGCCGTTGTCGTCGACCAGCTCGGGCGAGCCCAGTTCGCCCTGCACGAGCCCGACCAGCTCACCCTCGGTGTTGACCGCGGCGGCACCGCTGTTGCCCGGATATACCGTGTTGGTGAGTTGCAACAAGGTCAGGTGTGGCTCGCGATGACGATAGGCGACGTTGCCCACCGACTGGGTGGGCTGAGCCCGATAGCTCGTGCCGAGCGACACCACCCAGTCGCCGATCCCGGCCGGATGATCGGTGGCGAGTGGCAGCGCGGGAAGACGCAGCGACGGCACGTCGAGCAGGGCGACGTTCGAGATCGGATCGACACCCACCAGCCGCGCGTCGGCCTGGAGCCCGTTGGCGGTCCGCACCGCCAGCCGCTCGGCGCCGAGCACCACGCTGGCGGTGGTGAGGATGCGGCTCTCCTCCACCGCCACACCGGAGCCGACGCGGGTGTGCACGCGTGGCGGGGTGGTGCCACGAGCGGTCTCGGTGCGCTGCGCGAACACCGTCACCACCGACGGGCGGGCGCGACGCGCGATCTGGTCGACATCGGTCTGCAGCGCCGAGAGCGTGGACTGCGCGCTCGCCGTGGACGGAAGCGACGCGAACGACGCGGTCACGGCCAGCGCCATCGTCGCCGCCAGCGGACCCACCCGCATCGCCGCCCTCCACCCGGTGCGCGTCATCGCATGCGTCTCAGAAGGTGATGACCGCCTGTGCGCCGCTCTCGGTCCGTGGCGCCAGCCGGGAGGCGGGATGCGCGCGCCCCTTGCGCACGGTCACCGGGTCGAGCACGAACTCGACATCCTCGGCATGGTCGAACAGGCTGTCGGGGATGGACGTCCCGGCGTGCAGCGAGCCGGTGTCGGGCCGGGTCGTCGGCACGGTGGTCGACGCCGCTCGTACCAGCACCGGCTGACGCACCGCCAGATCCTCGGTTGGGCCACCCACCCGTCGCGCGATCAGCGGCGCGGCGAATTGCAGGACCACGGTCACCGCGATCGCGGCCAGCGCGATCGTGGCGGTGGCCGGAATCCAGACCGGGGCACCCACCGGAATCCGGTCGCGCGCCGGCTGGACACGACGCGCGCGCGCCAGCGCACGCTCGGCCAGATCGGGCGCCGATTCGGCGCGGGGCAGCGACCCCACCATCTCGATGGTGCGGGCGAACTGCTCGTAGTCGGTACGGCAGGAGGAGCAACCAGCGAAGTGCGCCTCCAGCCATTCGCGTTCGGCCTGGGTGAGCTCGTCGTCCCAATAGGCCCCGAACAATCCGTGGGACTGGCTGCAGTTCATGGTGCGAGGTCCTTGCGTAGCAAAGGTTGCAGTTTGCGCTTGAGCATCCCACGGGCCCGATTGATGCGCGAGCGCACCGTGCCGCCCGGGATGCCGAGCACCTGTCCGATCTCCTCGTAGGCGAGGCCCTCGATGTCTCGCAACACCAGGGCCAGACGATATTTCTCCGGCACCGTCGCGATCGCCCGACCCACCGCGGCCTGGAGCTGCCCGCGCTGCATCGCGCTCTCCTGACCCTCGGTCGGATCGGCCAGCTGTGGCGCGCTGTCGGAGAGCATCTCCTGCAGCGCGTCGAGGCTGAACCAGTTCCGCCGGCGCACCCGCCGTCGGATCTCGTTCTTGGCGAGATTGGCGGCGATCGTGAACAGCCACGTGGAGAACTTCGAGCCCCGCCGGTAATTCCGGCGGTGGACAAAGACACGGACGAAGACTTCCTGCGCCAGGTCGTCCGAGGCTTCCCGATCGTTCAGCACCCGGCTGATCAGGTTGGTCACCCGTCCCTGGTAGCGCCGCACCAGATCCGTGAACGCGCGATCGTCGTCCTCGGCGACCCGTGACATCAGGTCTTCATCCGAGAGCGGCACGATCGGCGACGCGGACGGGTCGCGCTCAAGCGGCACGGGCAACTCCACCTGGGCTTATTACCCCATGGGAAAGAACGGGTTCCACGGCGTTAACGGAGCTCCTCGAGCTTGCCTTTGAGGCGGGCGTTGCCGGTGTCCGTGGCCAGGGCCAGGCGATACTGGTCGCGCGCCAAGGCATTGAGTTTCAAGGATTTGTAAACATCCCCGAGGTGCTCCCGGACCACCGGGTCGCCACGGGTCAGGGCCACCGCGCGCTCCAGAAGGGGGCGGGCTTCGTCGAGTCGGCCCAGCCGGAAATAGGCCCAGCCCAGCGAGTCCAGGTAGGCCCCGTTGTCCGGGTCGGCGGTCAGCGCCCGCTGGACCATCTCCACCGCCTCATCGAGACGGAGGCCGTGGTCGGCCCACATGTAGCCCAGGAAATTGAGCGCGCCCGGATTGTCGGGCTCGCGCCCGAGCACGTCGCGCACCGCCGCCTCCGCGCCAGGGAGATCGCCCAGCCGTTCGCGGGTCGCCGCCAGGTTGAACCACAGACCGTCCTCGCCCGGGAAGCGCCGGGTCGCGTCGAGGTACACGCGCTCCGCGTCGTGATCCCGCCCGTGGTCCCGGTAGAATCGCCCGATCGTGTAGTACACGTCGACCGAATCGGGAGCCACTTGGACGGCATGTTCCAGGTGCCGCTCGGCGTCATCGAGACGACCCTGCTTCTCGCGCGCGAACGCCGCCAGCAGCCATCCACGCACGTCGTTGGGGTGGGCGGCGCTCCAGGTCTCGGCCTCGCCGGCCGCGGTCGCGGCCTGGCCGTGACGCGCCAGCACGTCCACCCGCACCGCCAGTGCCTCGGGCGAATTGGGGTCGGTGCGGCGCAGCGCCTCGATTCCGCGCATGCCCTCTGACTTCCGGCCGGCCCGGAAGCAGAGGTCGAGCTCCAGATGCCGGAGATCGAGATCGTCGGGATGCGCGGCCGCGAGCGGTCGCACCTCGTCCAGGGCCTCCGACCAGCGCTCGTCACGCACCAGCACCGCGATCAGACGACGCTGCACGGTCTCGTCGTCGGATTGCAGCGCGATCTGGTGGCGGTAGAACTCGGCCGCCTCGTGGTTGCGTCCCAGGTTCTCGGCGATCCAGCCCTGCAGGAACAGCAGACCCGGTCGCATCGTGTTGAGCTCGGCCGCCCGCTGCGCGGCACTGTCGGCGCCACCGAAACGTCCGAGCCGCGCCAGCGACGCGGCGAGCTGGAACCAGCTCTCGCCGTCCTCCTCGTCGAGCCATGCCGCGTGACGCCAGGCGTCGGCCGACAGCCGCCAGTTCTCGACGTGATCGGCGGCGAGCGCCAGGGTGCGCCAGTACTCGACCCGCTCCGAGTCGAGCGCCACCGCGTTCTGGAGCGGCGCGAGCGCATCGCCCACGCGCTCGAGGTTGAGCAGTGCCGCGCCGCGGAGCCACGAGGCCCGCGCGTCACGCGGGTCGGCGGCGAGTGCCTTGTCGGCGAACTCGAGCGCCGACTCCGACTCGCCACGCGCCAGCTTGAGCTCGCTGACCCGGCGCGCGATGCCACCGGCGCGCGGGTCGAGCACCATCGCGCGGTAGAACTGGTTGAGCGCCTCGCCGCGGTCGCCCTGTTCCTCGAGGAGCCGGCCGAGCAGGTAGCGGCTGAGCGCCTCCTGGCTCGTGTAGGCATCACCCGCCTCGGGAGCCGGGACGGACGCGGAAACCGGCGCCGCGGTCAGCACCAGGGCAAGTGTGGCGGACAGGATCATCTCCTTCCAGCGTAGCACGCGCCCAGGGCCGCGGCCACGGACGCGGCATCGGTTCCCGGACCACGCCGCGACGAAGGACCGCGGTGCGCGTGGATGGATGTCGGCGCGTGTGGGTGGACCGGTGGCCGGCCACCGGTACACCCCTTGTCGTGCGGGCTCAACGGCCGCGACGCGCGCGCCGTCCAAACGACCCGGAGCCGGGCGGTGTCTTCGACTCGTCGGTGTCGCGTGTCGCCGGTTCGTGTCTTTCGGACGCGGGCTCCGCCACGGGCGGCGACGGCTCGCGTCTGCCGGCCCCGGATTCCCCCACCGTCCGCACCGGCTCGTCCACCCGCCTCGTGGGTGGGACGCGTGCCGGGGGCGCGGTGGCCGGGCGAGCGCGCGGCGTGACACGCTCCGGCTCGGGGTCGATCGCGTCCTCCTCGGAGACGACCGGCCACCGGCGGGTCGTCTCCGGCTCGGGCGCGGGCTCCGGACGCGACACCGGCTCGCCCACCGTCACCGCCTCGGGTGCCGCCCACGTGGTGAGATGGGGAAGATCGCCGGACTCGTGCGCGAAGCCCTCCGGCCGGCCCACCTCCTCCATGTCCTCGTCGAGCCGCACGCGTCGCGCCCGGCGTGGTGGCGGTGCCACCCGCGTCGTCACCCGGGCCGGCGGTTCCGCCACCACCGGTGCCGGACGGCTCACCGGAGGCTCGACCTCGCGATCGCGACGAGCGCGGCCTCCGCGGCGCCCGCGACGGCGGCGGCGTGGCTCGTCGTCGTCCTCGTCACCGGTGGCCCGAAGGGTCGATGGTTCGCCGAGATCGGGCTCGGGCAAGAGCGTGCTCATCACCCGCGACTCCCGACGCGCGGCGCGCGCCGAGCGTGTCTCCTCCTCCTCACGGGTCACCGGGCTGCCGGCCCGCTCGAGGGCATCACGCGCCGCGGCCTGTTCGGCCTCCTTCTTGTTCTTGCCCCGGCCCTCACCCAGCACCTTGCGACCCACCATCACCTCGACCATGAACATCTTCGAGTGATCGGGACCCATCGCGCTGCGGATGCGGTACACCGGGTGGGTGCGGAACGTGCTCTGCACGTACTCCTGCAGGTGGCTCTTGTAGTTGGTGTGACGCTTGTCGGCGGTGATGATGCGCGCGTCGCGCAACAGCCACCGGTCGAGCCAGGCCCGTGACGCCTCGAAGCCCTGGTCGAGGTAGATCGCGCCCACCACCGACTCGAAGGCGTCGGCGAGGATGGACAGCCGCTGGCGGCCGCCCGACTCGACCTCGGAGTGGCTCATGAACACGAACCGTCCGAGCCCCATCGCCAGCGCCCGGCGCGACAGGATGGCTTTCGACACCAGCAGCGACTTGGTCTTGGTGAGCTGGCCCTCGTGCTCGTTGGGGTGCTTGCGATACAGGTGCTCGCTGGTCACCAGACCCAGCACCGAGTCGCCGAGGAACTCCAGACGCTCGTTCGACTCCCGCGGCCCCTGACCGGTGACGTGCAGATACGAACGGTGGGTGAGCGCCAGCCGGAGCAGACCGGGATCGTGGAAATGAACGCCGAAGTGCTGCTCGAACTCCTCGAGCGCGCGGCTCTCCTGTTCGGCGAGACCGGCGCTGCCGACACGTGGCGGACGCCCCGGCTCGGTGTGCGGGGCGGTGGCGAACAACTGTTTGAGACGCTGCCACAGCGTCGGACGTGGTGGCGCCGGCGGGGTCGGCGGACGGTTGCCGCGGCCGCGGCCGCGTCCTCCGCGGCGGCGTCCGCGGGGCTTCAACTCACTGCCCGGAACGCCAGGGTCACGTTGTGTCCCCCGAACCCGAACGAGTTCGAGAGTGCGGCCGTCACGCGTTGCGTTCGGGCCCGATGTGGTACGAAGTCGAGGTCGCATGTGGGATCCGGTGTTTCCAAGTTGATGGTCGGTGGGACGATTCCACGCACGAGCGTCAGGGCGGTGGCCACGGCCTCGAGTCCGCCGGCGGCACCCAGCAGGTGCCCGGTCATGGACTTGGTCGAGCTCACCATCGTGCGGTAGGCGTGTTCGCCAAGGACGCTCTTGATCGCCGTGATCTCGGCCGGGTCACCCGTCGGAGTCGAGGTGCCGTGGGCGTTCACATAGCCCACGTCGGTCGCCGCCATCGCGGCATCCTCGAGCGCGCGCTTCATGGCGCGCGCGGCACCCTCGCCATCCACGCAGGGCGCGGTCATGTGATACGCGTCCCCGCTGGCGCCGTAGCCGGCGAATTCACAGAGCGGCTTCGCGCCGCGGCGTTTCATGTGCTCATCGGATTCGAGCACCAGCACGCCGGCGCCTTCGCCGATGACAAAGCCATCGCGTCCCGTGTCGAATGGACGACTGGCTCGTGTGGGATCGTCGTTTCGTCTGGAGAGTGCGCGCATGTTGCCAAAGCCGGCCATCGCCATGGGCGTGATGGTGGCCTCCGAGCCGCCGGCGAGCATGGCGTCGGCATCGCCGGCGCGAATCAGTCGAAGCGCCTCGCCGATCGCGTGCGCTCCCGATGCGCAGGCCGAGACCGTCCCGAAGTTCGGACCCTTGAGACCGAACTGGATCGAGACCTGCCCCGCCGCCATGTCGATGATCATCATCGGGATGAAGTACGGGCTGACACGCCCGGGACCCTTGTTCATGAGGGTGGTGTGTTGATCCTCGAAGGTCTCCATCCCGCCGATGCCGGAACCGATGAGCACACCGATGCGATCGCGATCGAGGTCCTCCAGGGACAGCCCGGCGCTCCGGATCGCCTCGGCGGCAGCCACGACCGCGTACTGGACGAAGCGGTCCATGCGCTTCGCCTCCTTGCGGTCGAGCACGCCCTCGGGCGAGAAGTCCTTCACCTCGCAGGCGAAACGGGTGTCGTACCCCGACGCGTCGAAGCGCGTGACGGGGCCGGCCCCGGACTTTCCGGCGACGAGCTGGTGCCAGGTGCTCTCGGCGTCGTTGCCCAGCGGGGAGACGGCTCCCACGCCGGTCACGAAGACGCGTCGGTGTTCTTGGCTCACGTGTCTCTCGCTCTCTCCTTGTTGCCGATCTATGTGAAGGACGCGCCACACCGGGCCCGCGGTTGCGGGTGGCGTGCACTCGTCCGTTGGTCGGTCGGGGAACGCGTGAGGGTCAGCTCGCGGTGGCGTGCGACTTGAGATAATTCATCGCGTCGCCGACGGTCTTGAGCTTGTCCGCGTCCTCGTCCGGGATGTCGAGGCCGAACTCCTCCTCCAGCGCCATGACCAGCTCGACGATGTCGAGGGAGTCGGCGCCGAGGTCCTCGATGAATTTGGCCTCGGGGGTGACCTGCTTGATGTCCACTTCGAGTTCCTTCGCGATGATCTCCTTGGCGCGATCCTCACTGAAGGCAGCCACGTCGGTGTCCTCCTCGGTTGCGCCACCGGATCCCCGGTGGCGGTTGCCGGCACGTCCCGCGGCGAGCGGTCCGGCCGTCGGCGACCGGCGGCCCGCGGCCGCCAGCCGATCACGGATGCTGCGGATTCACATCACCATCCCGCCATCCACGGTCCACACCTGACCGGTCACGTACCCCGCCCGCGGTGAGACCAGGAACGCCACCACCTCGGCCACCTCACCGGGCGCGCCGAGACGACCGAGCGGGATCCTGCCAGCCAGCTCCTGACGCGCGGTCTCGGGGAGCGCCGCCGTCATGTCGGTATCGATGAAGCCCGGGCACACCGCGTTCACGGTGATCGCCCGCGAGGCCAGCTCGCGTGCCAGCGACTTGGTGAGCCCCAGGAGACCGGCCTTGGAGGCCGCGTAGTTCGCCTGCCCGGGATTGCCCATCAAACCCACCACCGACGAGATGTTGACGATGCGGCCGTAGCGCGCCTTCAACATCGGACGCGCCACCGCGCGTGTGCACCGGAACGCGCCGCCCAGGTTGGTCCCGATCACCTCGTCCCACTGCGCGTCGCTCATCCGCATCAGCAGCCCGTCGCGGGTGAGACCGGCGTTGTTGACGAGCACGTCCACGCGGCCGTGTTGCTCGAGCGCCGCGCCGAACGCCCGCTCGACCGAGACCGGATCGGCGATGTCGCAGACGTAGGCGTGTGCGATCCCGCCGCGCGCGGTGACGCTCTCGACCGCCGCGCGCGCGCGATCCTGGTTGCGGTTGAAGATCGCCACCGTCGCGCCACGTGCCGCCAGTGCCTCGCTCACCGCCAGACCGATACCGGTGGCCCCGCCGGTGACGAACGCCACCTGACCGGTCAGCTCCCTCGCCGGGGCCGGCAGGGTGGCCGTGGCGTCCTGCGTGCTCATGCGTCCTCCCGTTGAGGCACCGCCACGCCGAGAGCGGCGAGGGTCGTGGCGAGGTCCTCGGGACCGTCGACGTTGAAGCTCGGCGCGTCCTTGGCCAGCGTGCGCAGCAGACCGCGCAGCACGGTGCCGGTGCCGAGCTCGACACAGGTGGCGCCGGAGACGACCAGCGCCTTCATGGTGTCCTCCCACTGCACCGCGCCGAGCAGCTGCGCCTCGAGCGCGGCGCGGATGTCGTCGGCACGACGCACTGGGGTGCCCGACACGTTGGCGAGGATCGGGCAGCGCGCGTCGCGCAGTGTGACCCCGGCGAGCGCCTCGGCGAGACCGGTGGCGGCTGAGCCCATCAACGGCGAGTGGAAGGCGCCGCTCACCTGCAGTCGGATCGCGCGGCGGGCGCCGCGCTCACGCGCCAGCTCGCAGGCGCGCTCGACCGCGGCGATCTCACCCGACACCACCACCTGACCGGGCGCATTGAAGTTGGCGGTGCGCACGATCCCGGCGGACGACGCCTCGTCGCACACCACCTCGACCTGGGCGCGATCGAGACCCAGGATCGCCGCCATGGTGCCGGGACGCGCCAGCCCGGCCTCGTACATGAGTTCGCCGCGCCGCCGGGTGAGACGCAGCGCGTCCTCGAACGAGAGCGCCTCGGCGGCCACGCACGCCGAGTACTCGCCGAGACTGTGACCCGCGACGTACGCCGGCTTGAGCCCGGCGTGGTCGAGCAGCCGCCACGCCGCCACCGAGTGGGTGAGCAGCGCCGGCTGGGCGTGCACCGACTTGGTGAGTTCCTCCGCCGGACCCTCCCAGCACAGCTTCGAGAGCGGCGTCCCGAGCACGCGGTCCGCGGTCTCGAAGGTCTCGCGCGCGATCGGTTGCGCCGCCGCCAGCGTCTGACCCATGCCGACCTTCTGGGCGCCTTGACCCGGGAACAGGAAGGCGAGCATCACGCCCCCTCGCCCGAGATCGCCACCGTGGCACCCGCGATTTCGGCGGTGGTGGCGACGGCGGTGAGCGGGGCCATCGTCCAGGTCATCGCCGCCGAGCCCCAGGTGGCGCCGCCGCCGAATGCGGTGAAGCCGAGACGATCGTCCGGCTTGAGCCGCCCGGCACGCATCACCTCGTCAAGCGCCAACGGAATCGACGCGGACGAGGTGTTGCCGTAGCGGTCGATGTTGACCACCATCTTCGCCTCGGGGAGCCCCAGCCGCTCGCGGACCGCCTCGATGATCCGCAGGTTGGCCTGGTGTGGGATCACCAGGTCGAGA
>JBIOKD010000053.1:0-14126 GCA_044451485.1 Candidatus Eiseniibacteriota bacterium
GCGGCGAGGGCCAGGATCACGGAGAGGGCGATGGGGTGCATGGGGTTCGGGCGGCGCGCCGGACGCTAACAAGGGGTGCGGCGGGGCCGCAACAGCCCGCGGCCGGACCGCCGCGGCGGCCGGGGTCCCGGACGCGGCCAGCCGGCGGGAGTGGGATGGACCTTCAAGCGTTCCAAGGGAGTACCATGGTGAGGAGCCGCGGCACGCGACGTGCAAAAACAGCTCGAGGGGCGCCCGGACGATCGGCGCTCGGCACCGCCCCCTCCGCGGAGATCGATCATGAGACCCCTTGTCCTCATCCTCCTGGCGGCGACCGCCGGCGCGACGCTGCCGGCCATCGCATCGGCCCAAGAACTGTCGGTTCGGCCACTGACCACGGGAACCGCGCTGCAGGGCCTGGTCTATCGACCACGCGGCGCCTACTCCCATCCATACGTTGCGACGACTCCGGCCGCAGTGACGGTGCAGGCTTCCGCACCCGCCGTCGTATCGGTCCAGGAACCGGTCACGGACAGCGCGTCACGCGACCTGGCCGATCTCGATCTGTACGCACACCCCTACGTTCCCACCACGATCACGGTTGCGCCGGTACACGAGGTCGTGGTGCAGCCGGTGCCCTCCGGTACCGCGCTGTACGGGCTGACCTACCAGCCACGTGGTGCCTACTCACATCCCTATGTGCCCTCGATGGCCCGCCCCGAGCCGGGCTCGCAGGGGTATTTCGACCTGCACGGCGGCGTGTTCGAGTACATGTCCAACGGAGCGAGCCGCCCCAACGGCGCGCGCTCGTCCGATTTCGGCGCCAAGATGGCGTTCAGCCTGGGCTCCGCGGTGCGTCTGGGAACGCTGCTCGACTGGCAGTACCGCTCGGAATCGAACACCGTCCCGATCAACAGCACCCCGGGTCCGGGGGGCACCACGATCAGCAACAGCGTGGACCTCGGATCGAGCACCGGGAGTCTGGTGCCGTGGATGGGATTCCTCGAGATCTCGCCGGTGCCGCGCTCGCCGATCGCTCCGTACGTCGGCATCGCGGGTGGATACGAGTGGCTGTATCTGCACGCCACGCGCTCGGACATCCCGGTCGCGTTCGACGCCAACTACGGTGGCTGGGGCTGGCAGGCGTGGGGCGGCATCGGGTTCCGGCTGGCTCCCGAGGTGCGGCTGACGGGTGAGGTGTACGGCAACTTCTGCGAGGTTTGGCGGAACGCGTTCGACACCACGCTCAACGCGGTCACACGCGAGACGGTGAACGTCGACGGCGCTGGCGTGCGTGGCGGTCTGCAGTTCCTGTTCTGAGCGCACGGGTACCGCCGGGCTTCGCGCGGGGTGATGGTCTTGCCGCACCGCGGGCGCTCCGTTAGGCTCGCCGCGTCATGGCCCGAAAGTCCCCGCGATCGCGTCGCAAACCCGCTCCGGGCGCGCGTATGCCCGCGAAGGGCCGTGCCCGCGCCACCCCCGGACGGACCCGCGTATCGCCCCGCGCGCGTCGCGCCAAGGCCGGGCCGGGTGGAGCCCGCACCGCGCCGAAGCGTCTGCGCGCGGCCCGCGCCCGCACCCAGACGCGACGTCCGGCCGCCGGCACCGGGAAGCGCCGGGGCCGCTTCACGCCACCCGATCCGGCGCGTGTCCGCGCGCTGCTCGAGAGGCTTCGCGCCGCCTATCCCGGTGCCCACACCGCGCTCGACTTCGGCGATCCGCTCCAGCTCCTGATCGCGACGATCCTGTCGGCCCAGTGCACCGACGAGCGTGTCAATATGGTCACACCGGCGCTGTTCGCGCGCTTTCCCGACGCCGCCGCATTCGCCGCGTCGGATCCGCACGAGCTCGAGACCCTGATCCGCTCCACCGGTTTCTACCGGATGAAGGCCAAGGCGATCCGCTCGTGCTGCGCCGACATCGTGAGCCGTTTCGGCGGCCGGGTGCCCGCCACTCTCGAGGAGCTGATCACCCTGCGTGGCGTGGGGCGGAAGACCGCGAACGTGGTGCTCGGCAACGCCTACGGCATCCCCGGTCTGGTGGTGGATACGCACGTGGCGCGGCTCGCCCATCGTCTCGGACTGACCCGCGAGCATGACGCGGTCAAGATCGAGTTCTCGCTGATGCCGGTGGTGCCGCGCGAGGACTGGACCCTGTTCTCGCACTGGCTGATCCTGCACGGGCGCCGCGTGTGCAACGCCCGCAAACCGTTCTGCTCCCGATGCCCGATCGCGGACCTCTGTCCGCGGATCGGGGTCGGCGCCGCTCAGTAGGAGCCTGGTCTCGATGCGCGCGCGCCGCCCGGCAGGCGGGATCCCGCTGCTCGTCGCGTGTGGCTTGGCGTGTGTGGCTGCGCCGTGGCCCGCGCACGCGGCCCCCACCCCGAGCTTCCCGAACGCACCGCTCGGCGACGAGAGTGTCGCCGCCACCGACGACGCCGGTGCCTTCCTGACCAATCCGGCCGCCGGGGGCTTGCGTTATCCGACACAGCTCCTGCTGGTGCTCGGTGGGCCCACCCCCGACCCGACCGGCGTGCTCGGGGCGGGCTCGAGTGGCGGATTCGGCGTGTGGGCGGGCCGATGGCCCGAGCACGAGCAGCAGTACGGTCTCGGCTTCGGTGGCGGGCCGGATCCGCTCCGTCTCGGCGTCCACACCGCGCTGAGGGTGAGCGAGACCACCGGCGAGCATGTGTGGGACATGCGTCTCGGAGCGCTGGCGCGCCCGTCGCCATGGCTGTCGCTGGGCGGCACGCTGGCGCACCCGGGACAGCCGTCGTTCGAGGGAGCGCGGCTGCGACGCGAGTACACGCTCGGGGTCGGGGTCCGACCGATCGCGTGGTCGCGTGAGCGCGCATACGAGTGGGGGCCGCGTCTCACGCTCACCGCCGACGTGCTGATGTCGGAGGGCGCCGATGTCTCTCAGGCCCGCACCCGCTTCGCCGCCGAGATCGAGGTGCTACCGGGGATCGCGCTCCGTGGCACGCTCGAGGACCACGGTCGCGCCCAGATCGCGATCTCGATGCTCGGGCCGGGATGGGGGGTGCTGCTCCACCGCGCCCCGGCCGCCTCGGGGCAACCGGAGCTGGGCCAGGTCGCCCTGACCGTGCACCACGGCGAGGACCGCACCGTGCTCGCGACACCGGCCGACCGGCGCGTCGCGCGGGTGTCGGTGTCCGGTCTGCTCGCCGACGAGGACACCGGTGGGCTGTCGCTGCTCGGGGGCTCCGGCACCACCCGCGTGGCGCCGATCCACGCGGCACTCGAACGCGCGCTCGAGGATCCACTCACCCGCGGTGTGCTCCTCGAGCTCGACGGTGCCACGGGCATGGCGCAGCTCGAGGAGCTGCGGCCGCGGCTGGCGCGACTGCGCGCCGCCGGCAAGCCGGTGGTCGCGTATCTCGAGGCCGGGGGCGGCCGCGGCGACCTGTACCTGGCGTCGGCCTGCGACCGGGTGGTCGCGACCGAGGAGGCGCAGTTCTCGGCCCTCGGACTGCGGGTCGAGAAGCGCTACTGGCGGCGCTTCCTCGCCGATCTCGGTGTGCGCGTGGATCGCGCCTCGGTGGGCCGCTACAAGTCGGCCTACCGCGAGTACAGCGTCGACTCGCTCCCGCCCGCCGATCGCGAATCGATCGAGCACCAGCTCGACCAGGTCCAGGAGCAATTCGTGTCCACCGTGTCGGCCGACCGCCACATGGATCGGGCGCGTCTCGAGTCGCTGCTCGATGGACGGCAGTGGCCGTCCGAGGAGCTGGTACGCGCCGGTCTCATCGACACCGTCGGCTATCGGGACGATGCGCTCGCCCTGCTCGGCGCGCGGGTCGGTCTCGGGTCACATCCGCGCGTCGTGGATCCCGACGCGCATCCGCCGGCGCGGCGGGCGTGGACGGTGCCGGGGCGCGTGGCGGTGGTGTATGCGGGTGGCGTGATCGACGTGGGGGAGAGCGGCAACGACCTGCTGGAGGGACCGATGCTCGGCTCGGACACCTTCACGCGCCAGCTCGACCACGCGTTCGAGACGCCCGGCGTCGAGGCGGTGGTCCTGCGCGTGGACAGTCCGGGCGGATCGGTGGCGGCGTCGAATCTCATGCTGCACGCGGTCGAGGAGGCCACGCGGCGCCACCACCGGCCGCTGGTGGTCTCGATGGCCGGCACCGCCGCCAGCGGCGGTTACTACATCGCGATGGCCGGCAAGCCGATCCTGGCCGATCACATGACCCGCACCGGTTCGATCGGCGTCGTGTTCACCAAGCCGTCGTTCGAGGGGTTCTACACCCGGCACCACGTGCGCGAGGACGATCTCCAGCGTGGCGACGCGATGGCGGGTCTCTCCGCCGCGCGCGACTGGGACGCCGCGATGCAGGCGAGCGCCGATTCGGCGATCACCCGCAGCTATCGCCGCTTCGTAGACAAGGTGGCGCGCGCCCGTGGACTCGCGTCCGGAGCGGCCGACTCGGTGGCGCAGGGGCGGGTGTGGCTCGGTGACGACGCGGTGCGGCTCGGACTCGTGGACAGGATCGGTGGGCTCGAGGACGCGGTGATGGTGGCGCGTCACGCCGCCGGCATCCCCGACGGCGAGCGCATCCGCCCGGTCGAGTTCCGTCGTCCGGGGCCGACCCTGGTCGAGCGTCTCGCCGGCTCGCTGGTGCGCGACACGTGGACCCGATCGCTCGGGATCCGCGAGCCGGGTGGCCTGGAATACCGGATGGACGATGACCTCGCGCCGTGAGGGGGGCGCGCCCACGCGCGACGCGCCCGCGACGACGACGGGCGGGGCCGCCACGGACGCGCTCCTGCTCACGGTGGTGGCGATGCTGGTCGCGCGCGCGGTGGCCGCGGTCACCCCCGGGACCTGGATGTGGTCGCTCGACCTCAATCGCTTCCTGTCGCCGGTGATGGGCTGGGGTCTGTGGGGCGCCGCGGCACTGCTCGCCCTGCCGCCGGTCGCGCGGGCGCTGGCGCCGTGGACCACACGCGCCGGTGACGCGATCGGTCGCGGTGACCGGGTGGTGATGATCGCCGCGGCGCTCCTGGCCGCGCTGCTCGCGTGGTCGATGCCGGACCGGGTGCGCTTCGTGGGGGACTTCCTGCTGCGTCAGGGCACCGTCGAGATCGCCGAGAAGCCGGCGCTCCTGTTCCCACAGGCGCTGCCCCTCGACGTGTTCCTCCACGTGACGCTGCCGAGCTGGCTCATCGACCACGGACTCGCCAACGCCAACGGCGCCGCCCGCGCGCTCGGACTGGTCGAGGTGGTGCTGTTCGCGGCACTCGCCCTGGGTCTGGCCCGCTCACTCGATCGGCGCGGCGCCGCCGCCTTCGCCGCGACGACGGTGATGTTCTTCGGCGGCTATCTCGGCATGTTCACCGGTTTCGGCAAGGCGTTCACCGAGCTGTGCGTGCTGGTGGCATGGACCGGGGTGGGCGGGCTCGGTCTGATCCGCCGCGGCCGGGGCGCGTTCGCGCTCGGTCTCGCGATCGCGATCGCCGCGACGCTGCACCGTTCCGGGCTCGGTCTGGTGCCGGCGGCGGCATTCGCGTGGATCGTGGCGTGGCGACGACACGCCGTCGAGCCCCGCATCCGTCGCGCGCTCCTGACCGCGCTGGTCGTGCCGGTGATCACGCTCGCGGTCATGGTGCCACGCATCGTCGCGGTGGTGCGTCGCTGGGATGCCGTGCACTTCCACCCGCAGCAGGTGGAGCGTCAGGGCGGGGTGCTGGCGTCGGCGCTCGCCGGCGGGCGTGGCGCCGACATCCTCGACCTGATGGTGATGCTGTCACCGCTGGTGGCCACGCTGGTCACCGTGCTCCCGCTGGTCCTCGCCACCCGCTCCGGGGCTCCGGCGCCCGAACCGGCGACGCGACGCGGCGCGCGCGGACCCAGGCCGGTCATCGAAACGACGCCTTCATGGGGAGCCGAGGTGGTGTTCCTGGCGCTCCTGGCGCTGCCGTTCACGGCGATGATGCCGTTCATCCATCCCGCCCAGGGCATGTTCCGCGATTGGGACGACTTCTGCGCCACCGGGGTGGCGCTCTCGCTGCTGGTGGCGTGGACGCTCTCGGCGGCGCTCCGGGCGCGGCCCGACCGCGCGTGGCTGGCGGTGTCGGTGGCGGCGGCGGTGGCGGTGCCGTCGGTGCAGTGGCTCGAGGTCCAGCGCGATCTCGGGCACGGACTCGAGCGCGTGCACGCGTTCATGGTGGGTCCGCCACGGCGCAGCGACGAGGAGCGGGGCAAGACCTGGGACTATCTCGGGATCCGCCACTTCCGGCTCGGGAACGAGGCGAGCAACGCGCACCGCGACGAGGACGCGCGCCGCGAGTACGCACGGGCGGCGGAGGCCTTCACACACGCCGCCGAGACCGCGCCGAGCCCGCGCATCCTCCAGCAGTGGGCGCTGGCGTGCAACTTGTCGGGCGACGACCTGACGGCGCGGGACGTCTATCACCGTCTGCTCGAGAAGGACCCGGGCAACGCATACGCCTGGCTGTCGCTCGCCGAGGTGGAGATGAACCTCCACGATTTCGCGGCCGCGAAGACGGCGGGTGAGCGGGTGCTGGCGCTCGAGCCCGGCAACGGCGACGCCCGTCAGCTCTTGCACGACATCGAGCTGATCGAGTCGGGCCAGGCGCACATGCCGTGAGCCGGCGTGACGCGGCATGGCGGGCACGACGGGGGAGCGTGGCGGCTCCGGGGCGTCTCGCGGTGGGTCACACCGGCGGAGGCATTCCGGGTGCGGCGTGGCTCGGGCTCGCACTGGTGCTGGTGGCCGCGACCTGGCTGCATCGTGACGCGCTGCGGGCGCCGTTCTTCGCCGACGACTACGCCTTCCTGGACGCGGTGCGTGGCCGGTCGCTGACCGGTGCGCTGACCGGCGCGGATCCACTCGGCAACTACTTCCGCCCGGTCGGACGCCAGCTGTGGTTCTGGCTGATCGCGCACGGCGGCGGCGCCTCGCCGTGGGTCGCCCACGCGCTCGGGCTGGGGCTGTTCCTCACGTCGATCACGCTGTTGTTCGTGTTGGTCACCGGAGCCGCCGGACCGTGGGCCGGGCTGGTGGCGGCGTCGGTGCTGTCGCTCCACCATGCCGCCGACGTCCCGCTGCTCTGGGTCTCGGGCGCCCAGGACCTGATCGCCGTGACCGGCGCGCTCGGCGCGCTGGTGCTGTTCCAGCGTGGTCGCGCCGGCGGCGCGGCGGTGTCGCTGGCACTCGGGCTGCTCGCCAAGGAGACCGTGGCGCTCACCCCGGTGGTGGCGGTGCTGTTCGCGCGCCCACCCGGCGAACGCGCGGACTCGGCGCTCAAGCGGGCCTGGCCGTTGTTCGCGACCGCGGTGGCCTGGGCGGCGGTTTGGCTCGTCACGCTGCCGTCACGGGCCGGGTTCGCCGCCGCGGCCCGGCTCGATCCACGGGATCTTCCGGCGGCGCTGGTGGGCGCGACACGGGCCGCGTTCGGGATCGAGTGGTCCACGGGCGGCGAGCACACGCATGTCGCCCCGTCCGACCTGGCGGCCGTCGCGCTGGTGGTGGTGGCGCTGTTCGTCGCGGCGTGGGGAGGCGGCGCGTGGACGGAGGACTCCCGCCGAGCGAGCCCGCGTTCGCGCGCGGGCTCGGCGGGGACACGCGGCGCCGCGGTCGGGGCGCTGATGTGGGCGGTGCTCGCGGCACTCCCGGTCGCCGCGGTGATGCCGATCTGGAGCGCCTACCACTTCCTGTACGCAGTGTGTGGCGTGGCGGCGGTGATCGGCGTGATGGTGACCGGCGCGGGGCCGGTGATCGCGATCGCGGTGGTGGCGATCCTCGCCATCGCGTCGGCGCAAGCGCGCGCGCTGCCCGGCTTCGCCACCCGGCCGGGTGCCTTCACGGCGCAATCGCACGTGGATCGTGCCTATCTCCTGCGCGGGATGAGCCGCGTCGGGCACGTGCTCGCGGAGTTGAAGCGTCTGCGACCCACTCTGCCGCCACGCAGCACGCTGTTGTTCGCCGGGGTGCCGGCGAACATCGCGTTCCAGACCGGCAACGGGCCGCTGGTGCGCTGGGCGTACCGCGACTCCACGCTGCGCTCGCGCTTCATCCGCGCGTTCCGGATCGCCGACGCCACGCGTGGACCGGTGTTCTTCTTCGAGATGAGCGCGGACACGCTGCGCGAGGTGACCGGGGCGGACTCGTTGCGCGATCTGGGATGCGGTCTCCTGGTCGGCGCGGTGCCCGAGGCGGCGCGGGATCTGCTCACCTTGCGCGTGCGGGATCATCCGTCCGATGCGCTCGCCTGGTATCCGCTCGGGCTGGTGCGTCTCGCCACCGGCGACGAGTCCGGTGGGTTGCTGGCCCTGCGGCAGGCGGGTCTGGCGACGAACGCCGGACCCGTCCCCGAGATCGGGCTCGCGTTTCGGGCGCTCGCGGCCGGGGACACCACGCGTGCCGTCGCGATCACCCGGGCCGGTGTGGCCGCCCACGCGCTCGATCCGGGCGTGCACGCGCTGCTCGCCGACCTCGAGCTGACCCGTGACCGTCTCTCCTACGACGGCGCGCTCGAGGCGTACGCGGTCACCACGCTGGCACGTGGCGACCCGGCGGGGTGGCGGCGCTGGGCGCTGGCCCTCGCGGTGCGTGGCAGCGACGCCGCGGCCCTCGAGGCGTTGGAGCGCTACGAAGCGCTGGCCGGCCCCTCGGGCGAGGTGGATTCGCTGTCCCGGTCGATCCGCGCCCAGATCCTGCCGCGTCTCCCCGGCGGGTCGGAGGCGCAGCGGGCCGTCTCCACCGACACGTCGCCCTGAGGGAGCGGTTCCGCCGGTCTCACCGCCCGCGCGGGGCGGCGAGCCGCCGATAGCGGTCGCCCCAGGGTGGCGGCGGTCCTTCGGAGAGAGCGGTGGCGAGGGCGGCACCCGCCTCGCGCCGACGCCCCACCACCGACAGCATCACCGCCCGGTCGTAGAGCGCCGCCCAGTGCGCCGGGTCGTCTCGGTCCACGTTGGTGAACTGCGCCAGGGCCTCGAGCGCGAGCAGCCGCCCGGGCTCGGTGGCGGCACCCGCGCCGGCCCAATCGGCGCGCAGCGCCAGCGCGATGCCGAGACCGAGCCGGGTCTCGCCGTCGTGTGGCTCGCGATCGAGCAGTACCCGGTAGTCGCGCTCGGCCTTCTCCAGCCGGAGGCACGCCAGCTCGAGGTGGGTCAGTGTGGCGGCCAGACGCGGGTCGTCCGGATGACGCCGGGCGGCGGCGAGCAGACGGGCGTGGGCGGCGGTCAGAGGCGCGAACGGGAGCGACTCGGGTGCCGTCGTCCGGCACTCGCCGGCGAACGCGGTCACCATGTAGAGCCCCCGGGACGCCATCGGCAGCTCGCCGCCCAGCAGCTCCCGCGCCGCGGCCACGTCGGCGTCATCGGGCAGGCCACCCGGACGCGAGACCGGCGCCCATCGCGCCCACAGCCCCATGGCCAGCAGGATCAGCAGCATGCACACGAACAGGAGGGTGGGGCCGATGCTCCAGCGCAAAGCGGCCGGCAGCTGTCGGGTGATCCCCGGGGGGGCGGTGGGCACGTTGGGGCGCATCGAAACCGCAGGATAGGGGTGGCTCCGACGCCGTTCAATCCTTTGCCGGTCCGTGATGTTTCAGTTAGATTGCGTCCATCCGCATCCGGGCGTGGGGTGCGGCGCTCCGCCTGTCGGCCGACGGCCGCACAGCGGTCAGGGCATCGCCGCCGCACACCCGCCGGGGATCGTCACGGACGATGGCACTCGCGAAATTCCTGCAGGTCTCGGATTTCCATCTCGGCCGCCCGCTCGGCTGGCTGCCCCCGGAACACCGTGACGAGCGCCGTCGCGAACAACGCCGCGCTCTCGACCAGCTGGTCAGCGAGGCGATCTCGCGCGGGGTGCACGCCATCCTGATCCCCGGGGATCTGTTCGACGCCGAGGGGGTCGACGCCGACACCCTCAACTTCGCCATCGCGGCCTTTCGGGCGACCGGCTGTCCGCCGACCTTCATTGCGCCCGGCAACCACGATCCCTATTCCGAGACCAGCCTGACCTGGGAGCCACGTCTGCTGCGTGCCCGGGGGCTGGCCTGGCCGGAGCACGTGCACGTGTTCACCACCGCGCACTGGTCGGCGCGACCGGTCCCCGGTCTCAAGGGAGTCCGGGTGTGGGGCCGGTGCTTCACCTCGAACGTGCCTTCGCTCGAGCGTCCGCTCGCGCCGGAGGCGTTGCGCGACGTGTCGGGGACCGAGGCGCGCGGGTTCGATATCGCCCTCTTCCATGGCTCGCGTGAGGGCTCCTGCCCGCCCGGGCAGAAGATGACCGCCCCGTTCAGCGATACCGAGGCCACCCAGTCGCCATTCGCCTATCTCGCGGTCGGGCATTACCACGCCGCCACCCGGCTGACCGCCAGCGCCGGCGCCTCGGCCGGGGTCCGGCTCGCGTACGCGGGCTCGGCGGTGGCGCTCGACACCGGCGAGACCGGCGCCCACGGCGCGCTCGAGGTGCACATCGAGTACGAGCGGCGCATGCCGTTCGTCGAGATCGAGTTCGTCGAGCTGGACCGCCGCAAGGTGTGGGACCTGGTGGTGGACGTCAGCGGGTGCCCGAGCGCCGAGAAGGTGGACGCGCGCATTCGCAAGGCGCTCGACGACGCCGGCGTGAGCGACCAGGACATCGTCACCATCCGTCTCGCCGGCCGTCTGGCACGCGGGGTCCGGCTCGGCGGTGTGGGTGGCGATCTCGCGTCACGAGCCTACGTCCTGAAGCTCGATCCGCGGCGGGTGCGTCCGGACTACGACCTGGACGGCTACCGCCGCCAGGATCCGACCACCACGGAGGAGCGCTTCGCCCGCACCCTGCTCGAGCAGCTCGACCACGAGAGCGATCCGATCCAGCGCGCGCTGATCGAGAGCGCCCTCTACTACGGGCTCGACGCGTTCCGGCTCAAGGAGGTGACGCCGGCCTACGAGGAGCTCGAATCGGAGGCCCGCGGGTGAGGATCACGCGGCTTCGTCTCGACGGCTTCGGTGCCCTGCGTGGAGAGTTCACCCTCGACCCGAGCCGGTTGGCACTGATCGTCGACGACAACGAGCGCGGCAAGTCCACCCTGCTCGCCGCGATCGCCGCCGCCCTGTACGGGCTCGACGACGACAAGCGCACCCACAAGGTGATCACCCCGCAGGAGCGCTGGCGGCCGTGGGGTGGTGGCACCTTTCGGGTCGAGCTGGAGCTGGACGGCGACGGACGTCACCTGACCGTGAAACGCGACTTCGAGCGGAACACGGTCGAGGTGTGGGACGGACAGGGACGCGAGGTCACCACCGAGTTCCGCGAGGGCAAGGACCAGTTCCCGGTCGGGCGGCGTCTGCTGGGTCTGGATGCCGACGAGTTCGCGCGATGCTCGTTCATCGCCGCGGGCGATCTGGCGCGGGTGATTCCCGGCGATCCCCGCGAGCGTGGCGGGTCGTCGCTGCGCGCCCGTCTCGAGACCGCGGCCGACTCGCGGCCCGGGGACGCCAGCGCGACCGACGCCGTCGGGCTGATCGAAGGCGCGATGCGTCGCTACACCTGCCCCGAGCTCGAATCCTCGCTGCAGATCGACAACACCATCGCGCGTCTCGAGCTCAAGCGGCAGACACTGGAGACCGAGATCAAGACCCTCGAGCACGACTTCGAGACCATCCGCGGCCCACTCGCCGATCTCGCCCGTCTCGATGACGAGGAGCGACAGCTTCGCGAGTCGGTCGAGGCGCTGGAGACCGACCGCAAGGCGACCATGGCCGGGGACGTGCGACGCAAGCTCGAGGAGGACGACCGGCACCGCGCCGAGGTCCGCACGCTCGAGGCCGAGGCCGCCTCGCTCGCCAACGTGGCGAACCTGCCGTCGACCGCCGAGGCCCAGTTCCGCGAGACGGTGGGGCGATACGAGGAGCAGAAGCGCAACCTAGAGGCGCTGGAGGCCCGTCGCCGCGAGGGGATCGCCAGCGAGCGCGAGTCGATCGAGCGCGAGGTCGGGGAGCTGGCCGTGTACGCCAAGGCCGGCGAGGAGGACGCCGATCGGTGCGTGGCGCTGGCCGCCGAGCTTCGGCGCGTCGGCGAGGAGGACCAGAAGCTCCGCGACGAGGTGTTCGCGGTGCGCGAGACACTGGCGGCCGGCGGACACGAGCCCGAGCGTCTGCAGTGGCTGCACGAGCGATTCGGCGCCCTGCACGCCGAGAAGCAGGGTCTGCTGCGACGCCAGAGCGAGCTGCAGCTCGCCTACCAGACCGAGGTGGCGGGTCTCGAGCGCGAGCGCACCTCCGCCACCGAGACCCTGCGCGAGGTCGACGCCGAGCGCAACCGCTGGCAGCTCCCGGCGTGGTTCCTGGTGGCCCTTGGGCTGGCCGCGGCCGCGGGCGGCGCGGTGGTCATGCTGTTGCACGGGATGCTGGCGCTGTGGACCGCGCTGCTCGGGGGCGGCGCCATACTGCTCACCACCGGGCTGTTGATGCTCGTCACCGGTGGCCGGGCGCGGGAGCCGGAGCGCTCGGCGGCGATGAAGCGGCTCACCGACGCGCAGCGCCGGCTCTCCGGTCTCAAGCAGACCCGCTCCGAGACCGAGGTGAGCCTGCAGATGATGGCGCGACAGATGGGCTATCGGGATCACGTCGACCTGTTGCGCGAATGGGGCGAGTACGCGCGTCTGGTGGAGGACAGCGTCCCGGCGTTGCGCGCGCAACAGCTGCTGGCGGGCATCGAGCGGCGCCGGCAGCAGGCGGTCGACGATTCGCGGGCCCTGCTCGAGCGCTTTGGTGGCGGCGCGGTCGAGCCCGCCGAGCTCGAAGCGGTGGCGGCCAAGATCCGCCGCGCGCGCGCCGCGGTGCAGCAGGCGCGCGACCTGGAGAAGCGCTTCGACTGGATCGCCGAGGAGAAGCGGACCGGCGAGACCACCGCGGCCAGTCTGCTGGAGAAGGCGACCCGTCTGCTCGAGAGCGCCGGGCTCTCGTACGACCCGGCCCGGGCGTGGGACGAGCACGCATCGCGTCTCGCCGAGCGCGCCAACGGCCGGGCCCGCTGGCAGACCATCCAGGACGAGCTGCTGCCACGCGCGCGGGCGCGCACGCTCGACGAAGCCACCGCCGGACAGCTGCGAACCCAGCTGGCCGCGATCGAGGCCACGATCGGCTCCGGACCGACCACCGCCGCGCGCACCCCGCTCGAGGTCGAGGAGGCGCTGCGCGAGCGCCGTGAGACCGCCGAGCGTCTGCAGAAGCAGCGTGGCGATCTCCGGGTGGCGGTGGAGGAGGTCTCGCGCCGCTTCCATGCCGACCACCCCGAGAAGCTGGCGCAGAAGGAGCGGATCGAGGCGGCGCTCGAGCGCGCCCGGCGATTCAAGCACGCCGCCGAGCTGGCGCGTGACACCATCCAGAAGGTGGCGGCCGAGACCCACCGGCGTTGGGCCGACTTCCTCAACCAGCGGGTCGGGGAGCTGCTGAACACGCTCGGCACCGGCATCGGCCAGCTCCGCTTCGGCGACGACCTCGACTTTTCGGTGCGGGTGGCGAACGGCCAGCAGCTTGCGCGTGGCAAGGCCGACCTGCAGCTCTCGGCCGGCGCCCGCGACCAGCTCTACCTGGCGGTGCGTCTGGCGGTCAGCGAGTTCCTCTCACGCGAGCAGCAGATGCTGCCCATCCTGCTGGACGACGTGTTCGCGACCAGCGACGACGGCCGCACTCTCGCCGGTGTGAAGCTGCTGATCGGAGCGTTCGCGCAGCATCACCAGGTGGTGCTGCTCACCTGTCACCGGAAGCGCTTCGAGGCGCTCGCCGCGATGGAGCCGGAGTTGTTCCGGGAGCGGGTGCAGTGGCTGGAGACCGGAGCCCTCGTCAAGGCCTAGCGCGACGCGCGGCGGTGGCCATCCGCAGCGTCGAACGCTCGCCGCATCGCTGCGACGTATCCACGGGGATACAGTCTCGCTCGCGGCTTCGCGTCCTCCTTGCGGCTGGCCCCCGGCGCGCGTCGCCATGGCGTGACCCTCCGGCACGCGTCGCCTGGAGAGAGGCGGGGGCGCGGAGCGACCCGACCCCTCGGCGATCCACGCCACGATCGGGCATCTCCGACAGGACCGTCTACCGGTAGAGCGTCTTCAGCTCTCCCCACGTGTGCCCGGTGGTCACGGTGCCGCCGTCGCAGAACTCCACAC
>JBIOKD010000054.1:0-13686 GCA_044451485.1 Candidatus Eiseniibacteriota bacterium
CGCGTACTCCACCGTGAGCCAGCTCGGCTACATGTTCTTCGCCTGTGGCGTGGGGGCGTACGGCACCGGCATCTTCCACCTCATGACCCACGCCTTCTTCAAGGCGCTGCTGTTCCTCGGGGCCGGCTCGGTGATCCACGCCCTGTCGGACGAGCAGGACCTGCGACGCATGGGCGGGCTCGCCGGGCGTCTGCCATGGACCCACGGGGTGATGCTGATCGCGACGCTCGCCATCGCCGGTGTCCCGCCCCTGGCCGGCTTCTTCAGCAAGGACGAGATCCTCGAGAAGGCGTTTTCGAGCGGCCATTACGGGATATGGGCGGTCGGGTTGCTCACCGCGCTGCTCACCGCGTTCTACATGTTCCGGCTCTACATCCTGGCGTTCCGCGGGCCGTCGCGTCTCAGCCACGAGGCGGAGCACCACCTGCACGAGTCGCCGCGGTCGATGATCGCGCCGCTGGTGGTGCTGGCCGCGCTGTCGATCGTGGGGGGCTGGGTCGGGCTCCCGTTCCAGCAGGGCGGTCACCTGTTCGAGCGCTGGTTGCGCCCGGTCATGGAGTCGGGCGCGGTCGACCAGGCGCTCGCTCAGGCCGCCGGTCGCGCCGGCCACGCGGCCGCGGGACACGAGATCGGGGCGCTCACCGAGTGGATGCTCATCGTGGTCTCGGTACTGGCGGCGCTGATCGGCATCGCGCTCGCATTCCGCATCTATCTCCAGGAGCCCACCCGTGCCACCACGCTGCGCGAGCGCTGGGCCGGCGTCTACCGCGTACTGCTCAACAAGTACTGGGTGGACGAGTTCTACGACTCGATCGTGGTGCGCCCGGTGATGACCGCCGGTGACAACCTGTGGCGCTTCTGGGACACCAAGGTGGTGGACGGCTTCGTGAATGGCGTGGCCGGCGTCATGGAGGGGGCCTCGGCGGTGCTGCGTCTGTTCCAGACCGGATACGTCGGCACCTACGCGTTGTTCATCACCGTGGGCGTGCTGCTCCTGTTCATGCACTTCCTGAGGCACTGAGTGGATCATTTCCCCTGGCTGAGCTGGCTGGTGTTCTTCCCCCTGGTGGGCGCCATGGTGGTGGTGCTGGCCCCGGAGCGTCTGGCGCGCACGCTCGCCACCCTGTTCGCCGCCGCCGAGACGGCGCTGGCCCTGCCGCTGTGGTGGAGGATGAGTCTCAAGACCTCGAGCTGGCAGTTCGCCGAGCATCGCGCGTGGATCCCGCAGTGGGGCGCCAGCTACTCGCTCGCCGTCGACGGTCTGTCGGTGTTGCTGGTGCTGCTGACGGTGGTGCTGTCGCTGATCGCCATCGTCGGCGCGTTCAGCGCGGTGGACAAGCGCGCGAAGGAGTTCTTCGCGCTGCTGCTCGCGCTCGAAACCGGGATGATCGGCACATTCCTGGCCACCGACGTGCTCCTGTTCTACGTGTTCTGGGAGGCCATGCTCATCCCGATGTACCTGTTGATCGGGGTGTGGGGCGGACAGCGACGCGTCTACGCGGCGATCAAATTCTTTCTCTACACCATGGCCGGAAGCGTGCTCATGCTGGCGGCCATCCTGTGGATGTACTTCCACTACAAGTCGGTGATGGGCGTGGCGAGCTTCAGTCTCGACGCCTGGTACACGCTGCCACTCGCCCCCGCGACCCAGTTGTGGCTGTTCCTGGCCTTCGCGCTGGCCTTCGCGATCAAGGTGCCGATGTTCCCGTTCCACACCTGGCTGCCCGATGCCCACGTCGAGGCGCCGACCGCCGGCTCGGTGATCCTGGCCGCGGTGCTGCTCAAGATGGGCACCTACGGGTTCATCCGCTTCGCGATGCCGCTGTTCCCCAACGCCTCGGCGTTGTGCACGCCGTGGATCGTGGCACTCTCGCTGATCGGGATTGTGTACGGCGCGCTGGTGGCAATGGTGCAGCCGGACATGAAGAAGCTGGTGGCGTATTCCTCGGTGAGCCACCTGGGTTTCGTCATGCTCGGGCTCTACGCGATGAACACCCAGGGCGTGACCGGGGCGATGCTCCAGATGCTCAACCACGGCGTGTCGACGGGCGCGTTGTTCATGCTGGTTGGGGTGATCTACGAGCGGCGGCACACCCGGAAGATCGAGGACTTCGGCGGGCTCTGGAAGCCGATGCCGGTCTACGCCGCGGTGTTCATGGTGGTCATGTTGTCGTCGGTGGGGCTGCCGTCCACGAACGGCTTCGTGGGCGAGTTCCTGGTGTTGCTGGGCGCGTTCCGCAACACCGCCTGGTGGGCCGCGGTCGGCGCCACCGGGGTGATCCTCTCGGCGCTCTACATGCTGTGGATGTATCAGCGCGTGATGTTCGGCCCGGTGACCCACGCCGAGAACGAGAAGCTCAGCGATCTCAACTCGCGTGAGCGCCTGGTGTTCGTGCCGATCCTCCTGCTCATCTTCTGGATGGGGGTGGTGCCACAGCCGTTCATCGATCGCATGGCCCCCTCGATCGAGCACACCCTCGAGCTGAGCCAGGTGCGCATGCACGAGGCGCAGTCGATGGCCGTGGCGCCGCCGGCGCGACATGCACCGGTCGCCGACCTGGTGCCGGGAGGAGCGCGATGAGCGACGTGGTCACCCAGCCCGGTCTCCTCGGCGTCGATCTGTGGGCGCTGGGCGCGGTGTTCGCGCTCTCGGCGGGGGCGATGCTGCTCCTGCTGCTCGAGTTCATCCCACAGCGCGAGCGCGGCAACCGCGGTCCGATCGTGTCGCTGCTGTCGCTCGCCGCAGCCGCCGCGTCGGTGTGGCACGCGCGTGACGTCAAGCGGGCGTTGTTCGGTGGCATGTTCGTGCACGACGGGATCACCGTCTACCTGACGCTGCTGTTCTGCGGCATCACCGCGGTGTCGGTGCTGCTGTCGTGGGACTACGTCAAGCGCACGCGTATCAACCAGGCCGAGTTTTACGCGCTGCTGCTGTCGGCCACGCTCGGGATGGTGGTCATGGCGGCCTCCAACGACCTGGTCACCATCTTCATCGGTCTCGAGCTGATGTCGCTGGCGCTCTACGTGCTGGTCGGATTCCGGCGCTCGCGTCTCGAGTCCACCGAGGCCTCGCTCAAGTACTTCCTGCTCGGCGCGTTCTCGACCGGGTTCCTGCTGTACGGGATCGCGCTGCTCTATGGCGCCACGGGAACCACGAACCTGGTCACGATGGGTGCGTTCCTCTCCGACACGCCGCTCGACCACAACCCGCTGCTGGTGGCCGGTGGTCTGCTGGTGCTGGTCGGCTTCGCCTTCAAGATCGCCGCGGTGCCGTTCCACATGTGGACCCCCGACGCGTACGAGGGCGCTCCCACCACCGTGACCGGCTACATGTCGGTGGGCGCCAAGGCGGCGGCGTTCGCGGCGCTGCTGCGCTTCGGGCTCACCGCGATGGCGGGGATGCAGATGGACTGGCGTCCGGTGCTCACCGTGTTGGCGATCGCCACCATGACGGTGGGCAACGTGGCGGCACTCATGCAGGACAACATGAAGCGCATGCTCGCCTACTCCAGCATCGCGCACGCCGGCTACGTGCTGGTGGCGATCGTCGCCGGTGGCGCCGCGGGCGCCTCGGCGGCGATCTTCTACCTGACCACCTACTCGCTCATGAACCTCGGCGCGTTCGGCCTGCTGAGCGTGCTGGGTCGAGACCGCGAGGAGCGTGTCTACATCTCCGACCTGCGTGGGCTCGGGTTCCGCCAGCCCTTCGTGGGTCTGGCGATGGCGGTGTTCATGCTGTCGCTCGGCGGGATCCCGCCGCTCGCCGGCTTCATGGGCAAGGTCTACGTGTTCGGCGCCGCCATGAACGCCGGTCTGATCCCGCTCGTGATCGTCGGCGTGCTCAACAGCGTGGTGTCCATCTTCTACTACCTGCGGGTGACCGTGGCGATGTACATGCAGGACCCGCAGGGCGAGGTGACACCGGTGTCGTGGACCTGGGCCTCGGTGCTGGCCGTGTCGGTCACGTTCCTGCTCACCGTGTGGTGGGGCGTGGCCGGGAACGGGCTGCTCCGGCAGGCCGAGCAGAGCATCTTCCGGATGCTGTAGACAATTCCGGAAGGACGACGCCCCGTTGCTCGTGTAGAGCGGCGGGGCGTCTCGCGTTGCGAGGCCTGGGGTTGGCCGCGACCACTCGGAGGTGTGGGCGCGGGGACGATTCCCCTCCTGGTCATCCACCGGACGGTCATATATTGCCCCCCGGGGGGGAGCGGGCCCACCGTCTCGCCGCCGTCGCCCCCGTTCCCCCCAGTACGACCACACGCGAGCCGACGGCGCGTCCCTTGGGCGCCACCCGCCGACGCTGGCTCAGGCCAACTGTATGCGGAGGGACCTCACCATGAACCGCGTTCTCATTCCACTCACGATCCTTGGGTCGATCGTGTTGATTGCCCCGAGTGCCGGTGCGCTCACGGTGACCGTTCCGGACAATTACTCCACGATCCAGGCGGCCCACGATGCCGGTGCGACCGTCATCCAGGTGCGCGATGGCATCTTCCCGGGTTCCGTGGTGATCACCCATGATTGTTCGATCATTCCGTACCCGACGGTCTCCGGGCAGTTCGCCGCCGCTCCGTGGATCCAAGGCTCGATTAGTGTAAACCCGCCGATCGGCATTTCGGTTCTGGTTCGCGGCATGCGCGTCAGCGGTCGAGCCACGACGGGAGGGGGAAGCAGCAGCCTCATCACGTTCGAGGGCTGCCGGCTCGATTCCGGGTTGGTTGTCGCCAGGTTCAGCAATTGCGCGGTGCGCTACAACATGATCACGAGTCTGGGAATCACCGCGGTCGGCCCCTGGGCCGCGGACATCGTCGGCAACACGGTGGTCGGGGGAATCTACGCCGAACAGTCCGAAGCCGGAGTTCGCATCCAGAACAACTTCGTGCTCGGACCCGCACCCGTGGGCATCTACGCTCACGACGTCGATGGCGACGCCTCGGTGCACCAGGACATCGTGACGGGGGCCACGCGTGGGATCGACTTTGACGCGGGGGGGTTCGCGCGTACCACCGACTACAATCAGGTGTCCAACTGCTCGGGTGACGGAATTGTCGCCCATGGTTACATCGGAAACGCGGTGGTCGACAACATCGTCACGAACTGCTCGGGTCGGGGGATCGTGGCGTCGTCGTCCAGCATGCCGTCCGGGAACGGCAAGTCGATCGTGCGGCGCAACGTCGTGAGCGCCACCGGAAGCCATGGGATCGAGATCGATGCCGACCATGGTGCGGTCACCGACAATACCGTGCTCGACGCTCACGGCGCCGGCATCATCGCCACGCCGGGTGCCATCGCGGACTCGCTGGTCGACAATCTCGTCCTGCGGGCGAACGGGGCGGGCTGCGATCTGGCGTCGGCATCGGTCCTGCAGTTCAACACCATCGGGCGATGCGGTGGGGATGGTGTCCACATCGACGCCACACCGGCCGGCGCCTCGCTCGCACAGAACACCGTCTATCTCAATGCCGGCGACGGGTACGACTTGTCGAGCGCGACGGTGTCGACCCTGACTCGCAACATTGCGTACGGCAGCTCTCAATACGGGCTGCGCGCGAGCGGCGGGGTCCCGGTCTTGTCCTGCAACGACTGGTTTGGCAACACCAGCGGCGCGACGCTTGGCGTCAGTCCCGGAGGTAGCGACTTGAGTGCGAATCCGCTGTTCTGCAATCTCCCCGCGGACATTGTCGCCCTGTCAGCAGGTTCACCTTTGGCGAGTGGTCCGTGTGCCGTGGTCGGATCCAAGACCGTCGGCTGTGCAAGCGCCACCGACGTCACGTCTTCGATCTCCGTCCCCGCTCGTCTGGGCGCGCACCCGGTGCCCACCCAGGGCAACGTTGAGTTCAGGCTTCCGCATCGGGCCGAAGCTGGCACGCTGCAGGTGTTCGACGCCACCGGCGCGCTCCGCTGGCGTGCGAACGTCTCGGAATCGGGCGACTCGTGGGTTTGGGATCTCCGCGACCTCTCGGGCCGGGTGGTTCCCAACGGGGTCTACTACGCCCGCCTGACCGCGGGCACCCAGAGCTGGTCCGTGCCGGTGACCGTGATCCGCTGATCTGCGATCCGGCCGCGTCGAGCCTCCACGGTGGCCGCCCCTTTGTCGGGGTGGCCACCGGCTCCGCTCCGGTGGATTCGACCCCATGAGCCGAACGCCGGCCGGGGCTCATCGCGAGGGCGACGTGGGCGGTCTCGGTTCGAGCTCGTCCCCGGTTGGCGGCTCGAACGCCGCCCACCAAAGGTCGAGCTGCTCCTCGGTGACCCGGAAGGTGTGCTCCTGCGGGTCGGCATTGCGTGCCGTGACGCGGGCCGACAACTCCCCACGCGAGACCTCGAGATAGCGGATCTCGCTCCCGGCGCCGAGCGAGGCCGCCCGGGCGCGGAAATCCTCGCGTTCCCGCTTCGTCCACAGACCGAAATCGAGCACCACGTCGAGGCCGAGTTCCAGCGCCCGCGCCGCGACGCTCCACTGCACCGCTTCGAGGGGGTCGCGGCACGCGTCGAGCGTCTCGGGTGACGGGTCGGAGCCGTACAGGGGCGTGATCCAGTCGTCGGGACTGAGCCGCAGCGCGGGGCGGTCGCGCTCGATGCGTCTGGCGAATGTGGTCTTTCCCGATCCCGGGAGACCGATCATCAGGATGAGCGTGGCCACGCGACCTCCCACGTTCCTAGTCATTTCCCGCCCACCGCCCGCAACGATTCGGCCGCCGCCGCGTCGCCCGGATCCGCCGCCACCGCGCGCCGGTAGTGCTCGCGCGCCCGCGCGCGATCGCCGATCGCCTGCCAGGCCTGTCCGAGCCGGAACTCGGCCTCGGGCATGGGTCCGAGACGCATCTCCGTCTCGAACTCGGCCAGCGCATCGCGCCCACGGCCCTCGGCCAGCGCCACCAGCCCGAGCCGCTCGTGCGCGCGGCTCTGAGCGGGATCCGACGCCAGCGCACGCTCCAAGTGCATCCGGGCCGACGACAGGTCGCCATGCGCCAGCGCCAGCGAGCCGAGCCGGCTCTCGGCCATCGCGTGCCACGGCGAGCCCGCGGACTCGCGTTCGAGCTCCCGAATGAGCGCCGAGGTCAGCGCCGTGTCGGTGTCGATCCGCGCGGTCAACGCCCCGAGCCGCTCGGTGCCGGCGGGCAGCACCCGGTAGCCGAACGAGTCGGCGAGCACCGCCGTCGGGCCACCGTGGCGCACCCACAACGCGGCCGCGTCGTCGAGAAACACCAGCACGTAGCTGGTGTCGGCGTCGAGGAACTCGACGAGCCGGTCGTCGAGGTAGGGACGTCGACGGATCAGCGCCCAGTCGAAGCGATACCGCGCGTCGAGATCGTGCCACGCCTGGGGATCGTGGGTCGCGAACGCGTACGAGTAGCGGTCCTCGCGTGTGCCGGTCTGGTGGATGTCCATGAACGGCAGTCGGTCCCGCTCGGGCCAGAAGCGCCACAGCAGATAGCCGCCGTTGAAGAACTGGTTGAACCCGCGCCCGCGCACGCCGTGTGCGCGGATGAAGTCACACGCGATGACCGGGTACTGGCGCCACTCGATGCCGACGCCGAGCGGCAGCTCCGCCCTGGTCCACTCGGGAACGCCGAGTGCCAGACAGCCGACCGCAGCCAGCGTTGCGCGGCTCCACGCCGGCCGCGTCCACGCCGGCCAGCGCCGCGACCCCACCCAGGCATCGAGATCCCGCGCAAGGTACGGGGTGAGCGCCACCATCGCGAACCCGAGGAAGCGCTGGGTGCGGAGCGCGAGGGCGAGGAAGAGCGCCACCACCACCAGCTCCGCGAGATCGAGCCCGACGCGGCGCGTGCGCCACGCGAACAGGAGCAGCCAGGCGACGAGGGTCGCCGGCAGCAGATCGCGCAGGTTGTTGGCGAAGTCGATCGGGGTGAGCTCGGTGACCGCGAGCATGATCGGCTCGGAGGCGTGGTTCAGCACGTAGTCGAACGGCTCCCAGAGCGCGCGCCAGCCCCAGGGATTGACGAACGACACCGCCAGACACGCGACGATCACGAGCCCGAGTCGGCGCGGATCGATGCCGTTGACGCGTCCCCGCGCGCGGTCGCGCCACGCCGCGAGCAGGTGCGCCACCGGTGTCACCAGACCGAGATGCCACGACAGGTGGATGTTCGCCCACAGGAGCGCGATCACCGGCAGCAGCCAGAGCCGGTCCCGTCCGCCGTGACGCCGCGTCTCGAGGATCGTGATCTGCAACGCGAGCAGCACCGAGACCAGTGTCTCGGGTCGCACCTGCGAGCGCTGGCGGTAGACCAGCGCGCTCAGCGCGATCACCACCAGCGGCGTGAGCCCGCGCGCGCCCATGCGTCGGGCCGCGAGCCACGCCAGCGCGAACACGACCAGCGTGGTGCCCCAGCGCCACACGTAGAGCCCCCACAATCCCCACGCCTTCCAGAACGGCCACACCAGGAATCGGAATCCCCACGACGCGTTGACGTCGGGCTGCCCGTAGGTGGGCCACGTCCACAACTCGGTGGTCGGCACGTGACGCAGGCTCCAGATCGCGCGTCCGACCGCCAGGTGCTGCCAGAAGTCCTTCTCGTAGATCTGGAACGTCACCGACAGCGCGAGACTCGCGACGCAGGCCGTCACCGCCAGCCACCACGCCGGGTGCCCGGCGCCGAGCGGCGCAACCGGAACCGGCGCCGGGCGGGCGGATCGGGACGCGACGTCCGGCGCACGCTTGGCGGAGGGGCGGGAACGCGCGGCGCTCATCGGCGGCTCAGCGTCCGAACGGCGCCGCGTTCGCCGGCGCGTCGGCCGATTGGTCGCGCCAGCGCGCCGCCCATTCATGGTAGGGCGACGAGTCCGCGGCGCGGGTCAGCTCGGCGTGCGCGACGCGACGCAGCGTGCTGTCCCGGGTCCATGCCTGAGCCAGAGCGCCAAACGAGCGCTCGCCACAGACCAGCGTGTGATAGCCGAACGAATCGGCGACCGCCGCGAGCGGCCCGGCGCGTCGCACGTAGAGGGCGGTGACGTCGTCGGCGAACACCAGCTGGAACGTGCTGTCGGCATCGAGCGCGTCCTGGCTCACGTCGCCCGGCACCTGCACCCGCCACAGGAGCGCCCACTCGATCCGGTACCGGTCGCGCAGGGCCCGCCAGCCCGCCCCGCTGGCCAATGCGCTCATGTACTCGTTCTGGATCCGTGGGCCACCCGACTGGTGCACGTCCATGAACGGCAGCCGGTCGCGCTCCGGCCAGAAGCGGTGCAGCAGGTAGCCGCCGAGGAAGAAGTGATTGAAGCCACGGCCGCGCACCCCGTGGGCGTCGATGAAATCGCAGGCTGCGATCGGCATGAGGCGCGGCTCGAGCCCGAAGTCCACCGGGTCGTGCGGGTCGCTCCACGCGAGTGATCCCACCCCCAGACAGGCGGTTGCCGCCAGCGCGGCGCGGCTCCACGGCGTGGCGGTGAAACGTGGCCAGCGGAGCCCGCGCACGAAGCCGTCCAGGTCCCGCGCGAAATAGGGCGTCATCGCGATCGCGTAGAAGGTGACGAAGCGCTGCACCGCGATCGCCAGCACCGAGTAGAGCAGACAAGTCGCCAGCTCGACGCGGTCGATGCCTTCACGTCGCGCCCGCCACATCATGAGCAGCGGCCAGCCGAGCATCGCGAGTGGCAGACCGGTGCGCAGGTTGCGGCTCCAGTCGAGCGGCCGCAGCTCGTCGATGTTGGCGTAGATGGCGCTCGAGCGCTGGTGCCACAGGAATTCGAACGGCTGCGCCAGCGCCCGCCAGCCGAACGGATTGACGAGCGACACGGCAATCGCCACCAACGTGACGATCGCCAGCCGCCGGGTCGAGCCGGCTCGGGCCGGACCAGCGAGCCACCCGTCGGTCAGGTGGATCACCAGCGTCGCGAAACCGAGATGATAGGAGATGTGGCTGTTGGCCCAGGCCCAGGCGATCGGAACCAGCAGCCACGCCCAGTCGCGACCACCGGCACGCCGCGTCTCGAGCACCGCGATCTGGAGCGCGAACAGCACCGCCACCCAGGTCTCGGGGCGGAGCTGGATGCGCCGGTGCGCGATCGAGGCGGCGAGCACCGCGACCACCGCGGTGGTGAGCCCACGCGCGCCCAGCCGGCGCGCGGTGAGCCACGAGACGCCGAGTGCGGCCAGCATGGTGACGATGCGCCAGCCGTCGAGCCCGGCGACACCGGCCAGCCGCCACGGCCACCACAACAGCGCCTCGAATCCCCATGACGAGTTGACGTCGGGGGCGCCGTAGGTGGGCCACGACCACACCTGGGTGGTCGGGATCCGGAGTGTGGTCCAGATCGCCCGGCCGACCGCGAGATGCTGCCAAAGGTCGGTATCGAGGATCCGTGTGCTCACGATCAACGCCACACAGACGGCCGCGACGAGTAGAAGCGCGAGATGTGCCGGGTGGCGGAGTGGGAGCGGTGCCGGTGGCGCCGCCTGCGCGGCCCGAGCGCCGCCCCCGCGGGCTCCACCACCGCCCCGGGTGCCGCCACCGTCCGCGCGGTGGGCGCGGCTCTCCCGTCGGGAGCGCGGCCGCTCGCTCACACCGTGCCGCCCGCCGGCCAGCGCCACAGGATGACGTCCGCGCTCTCGCCGGCGGCCAGCGCCTCGCTCGCGGCCGGCACCACCAGCAGGCCGTCGGCGAGCGCCTGGGGTGCCAGGTGACCGGAGACCTGAGCGCCGGCCGGGGTGGCGACCCAGCCGTGGTCGCCGCGAGCCAACGTCACTCGTACGAAGTCGGTGCGTCCGGCGCGCGAGGGGATGGACTCACTCACGGCCGCCGACACGCGCGGCCGGTCGATGCGCGTCGCGCCCTGCAGCTTGCGCAGGGCCGGGCGCACCAGCGTCTCGAACACGCACGCCACCGAGGCGGGGTTGCCGGGCAGCCCGAAGAACAGCCGGCCGGCCGGTGCGCCGAAGGCCTGGGGCCGGCCGGGCTTCATCGCCACGCGCCACAGGGCGATCGCGCCCAGCGACACCAGACTCTGCTTGACCGGGTCGAAGTCCCCGGCCGAGACACCACCGATCGTGAGCACCACGTCGGCCTCGCTCAGCGCCTTGCGCACCGCCGCCGTCACGGCCGCGGCGTCGTCGCCGACGCGATGCGAGCGGACGATCATGCCGCCCGCCTCCTCGACGAGCCAGCCGACCAGCGGCCGGTTCGTGTCGCGGATCGCTCCCGGCTTGAGCGGCTCGCGTGGCTCGACCAGCTCGTCGCCGGTCGAGATCACCGCCACACGGGGGACCGCCGCCACCTCGAGCGTGGTCACGCCGAGCGCCGCGACCAGCGCCAGGGCGTGGGGACCCAGCTCGTCGCCACGTGCCAGCACCCGCGTATCGCGGGTCACGTCGGCGCCCGGCTCGCGCACGTTCTCGCCCGGGGCCGGCGCGCGCCGCACGTGCACACGGTCGAATGGACGACCGGGCTCGAACTCCACCTCCTCGACCGGCACCACGGCGTCGGCGCCCTCCGGCAGCATGGCACCGGTCATGATGCGCATGGCGTCCCTCGGAGCGAGCCGCCGCTGCGGCGTGTGACCGGCGGCGATCGTGCCCACCACCCACAACGCGGCCGGGCTGGCGGCGTCGGCGCCCTCGAGATCGGCGGCCCGCACCGCGACGCCGTCCATCGAGCTGTTGCGGAACGGCGGCAGCGCAATCGGCGCGATCAGGTCGGCCGCGAGCACCCGCCCGCGTGCCCGTTCGAGCGGCACGCGCTCGACGCGCCCGGGAGTGACGGCCGCCAGCACCCGCCCGCGCGCCTCGTCGAAGGAGAGCGACTCAGGCGCGGCGACGGTAGACGCCACTCCGGCCTCCGCGTTTCTCCCACAGCGCGATCTCGCCGATCACCATGCCGCGATCGACGGCCTTGAGCATGTCGTAGAGCGTGAGCGCCGCAACGCTCACCGCGGTCAGGGCCTCCATCTCGACGCCGGTCCGGGCGCGGGTACGCACCCGCGCCTCGATGAGGATCGAGGAGTTGGCGTCGTCGGGGAGGAACGCCATGTCCACCCCGTCGAGGGCCAGTGGATGGGCCAGCGGGATCAGGTCGGCGGTCCGCTTGGCGGCCATGACCCCGGCGACATGGGCGGTGGTGATCACGTCGCCCTTGGGTGCGCGCCCGGACTCGAGCAGCGCCAGCGTGTCGCGGTGCATGAAGACGCGCCCACGCGCCAGCGCCACGCGGGTGGTGACTGGCTTGGCGCCAACGTCCACCATGCGCACGTGTCCGCGTGCGTTGACGTGGGTGAGACGCTTCGGGGGCATGGGGGCGAGCCTAGGAGGCGGCCCGCATAGCGTCAAGCGACGCGCGGCGGCGATCATCCGCGGCGGGTCCGGGCACCAGGGCGCTACGCGGTGACCCTCCTTCGCGGCACGCTCCGCCTCGCATCCGGCTCGGCTCCACTGCAGCCGCGTTCGCGCCCGGCATCCCTGCCTCTGACGCGCGAACGCGATGCACCGCGAATGAGGTCACCGCTCCGCGCCCGGTGCCGGGGAAGACCGCCCGAGTTCACGCCATGGCGCCGCACGCCGCGATCGGGCATCTCCGGCAAGACCAGGTCGCTCGCGGCTTGCGACACACGCGTGGTCCGGCTACTGTCCTCGCGCCCCATGTCGGCCCACCACCCACGACTCCCGGTCTCGACGCGCCACGCGTTCGCGCTGGCGTTCGACCTCGCGGTCCGCCGCGATCCGATCCAATCACTCGTCGTGCCCCTGTTGCTGCGTGCCCCATGGGCGCTGGCGCTGGCGCTGATCCCCTCGCCCGAGGAGGGCGACCCGGTCAGTCCCACGATGCTGGTGCTGGGTTGTGTCGCGCTGGTGGGTGACTGGATCACCCTGCTGGTGGTGAGCGCCATGCTCCGCTTCCGGGCTCGCTCGGTGTTCAACAGGCCATCGGGTCCGCCGGCCATGCCGGTCTCCGAGAGCTACCGCCGCGGGCTCCGGCGCATTCCCTGGCTCATCGTCACCGAGACCGTCCGCAACGTGGCGCTGGCGGTCGCCGCCTCGTTCTCGATCCTCCCCGCGGTGCTGGTCCGTCTGTCGGCCGTCGCGTTCTTCCACGACCTGGGCCGCAACGTGGTGCTGCTGGTCGTGGCGGCGTGTCTCACGCTTCCGTTCGTGCTGATCGGGTTCCGGCTCGCGGTCGCCACCGAGTGCGTGGTACTCGACGAGCACGACATGAGCGGCGCGTTCGTGCGATCGTTCCGGCTCATGCGCGGGAGATCGGAGCGATGGTTCGAGCTGGTGGGGGGCTCGGCGGCGCTCATCATCACGGTGGCGTTGGTGTACGCGTTCACCACCGTGATGTTCCCGGTCCTGGGTGGTCCGGCGGGCGTGTCGGTGTTCTGGCTGCTCATCATCGCGGTGACGCCGATCATCCAGTATGCATGGACCTTCTTCTATCTGCGTCTGGTCGAGACCGACGCGCCGCTGCTGCGCGAGGTGGGTCCGATGTATGCGGCGGCCGGCGTCGGCGCGCCGTCGCAGGCGCCTTCCACGCTCTCCACCGGTGCTCACGTCCCGCCCGGTGAGCCGCCCAACCCCGGAACCGTCGCCTGATCCAACGCGCTCCGTCCTGGCCTCGGAGGGGGAGCCGGCCTTGTGAGACCACGGCGGGTGTGTCATGTTGAAACGGTTCGGCCGCCAGACTGCTTTCCGAGGCCCCGAATCGGAGACCGACCCGCATGGCCGTTCGA
>JBIOKD010000055.1:0-13601 GCA_044451485.1 Candidatus Eiseniibacteriota bacterium
AGCGTCTCGTCGAGCTCGGCCCGTGGCAGCGTGACCGAGCCCTCGGGTGGCGCCCCCTCGGCGTGGGTGCGCAGCAGCTCGATCCAGCCCATGAGACTCGACAGCGGCGTGCCGAGCTGGTGCGCGGTCTCACGCGCCATGCCGACCCAGATCGAGCGCCGCTCGGCGGTACGCATGGTGCGTATGCCCCAGAACGCCAGACCGAAGACCAGCACCAGACTGGCGACCGACAGGTACGGCATCCAACGCAGGCGGTCGAGCACCGGCGGATCGCCGTAGTGCACGTAGCCGAGCCGGATGCCAGTGCCCGGTTGCTTCATCTCGATCGGGCGGTTGCGGCGGTCCAGCTCGGCGACCTTGGCGCGCACCCGTTCGATCCGGGCACGGATCACCGGCGCGATCGGCTCGTCGCGCTCCATGCTGTCGAGCGATGCCGCCGGCACCAGCGCCGGATCGAGACCGACCTGACGCCAGGCGCGTGGCAGACTGTCGGTATCGGTGATCACCATCGGGAAGTCCACGTTGGCGATCACCTCGGAGAAGATTTCGCGCAGACCGGGGTCGCGGGTGGCGGGGAACGACGCCTGGGCGCAGAAGCGGGCCAGCACCCGCGAGGTGGTCTCGACCTCCTCGCTGAGACGACGCACCACCGTGCTGGTGAAGAGGAACAACGCGAGGATGAGCACGCTGCAGGCCACGAACAGCCAGGCGCGCTGCGACTCGGTGCGGTCGCCTCGAGGTGGGCGCGGCAGCGTGCCCCCGGGCGACGACGGGCGTTCGCTCGCGTCCATGGTCAGCCCTCGGGCGTGAGCTCCTCGAGACCGTCGAGGTACGGTCGCAGCGCCTTGGGGATGCGCACCGCGCCGGCGGCGGTCTGGTGGTTCTCGAGCAGGGTCGCGTAGGTGCGGGGCAGCGCCACCCCCGACGCGTTCAGCGTGTGCGGGAACTCGGCCTTGGCGCCGGCGTCGCGGCGGAAGCGCATACCCATGCGGCGTGCCTGGAAGTCCTCGAAGTTCGAGCACGATGAGCACTCGAGCCAGGTTCCGGTGCCGGGAGACCACACCTCGAAGTCGTAGCACTTGCTGGCGGCGAAGCTCATGTCGCCGCTGCACAGCAGCACCACCCGGTAGGGCAGCTCGAGCGCCTCGAAGATGTCGGCCACGTCACGGGCCAGCTTCTCGTGCTCGTCGTAGCTGGTCTCGGGGGCCACGATCTTCACCAGCTCGACCTTGTCGAACTGGTGGACCCGGATCATGCCACGGGTGTCCTTCCCGTACGTGCCGGCCTCGCGCCGATAGGACGCGCAGTACGCGGTGAGACGACGCGGCACGACACCCGGCTCGAGGATCTCGTCGCGATGGATGTTGGTCACCGGCACCTCGGCGGTCGGGTTGAGGAACAGGTCGTCCTCCCCGATGTGGTACATGTCGCCCTCGAGCTTGGGGAGCTGTCCGGTGCCGTACAGCACCACGCGCCGCACCAAGTGCGGCGGCGCCACCTCGGTGTAGCCGTGATGCCGGGTGTGGAAGTCGAGCATGAAGTTGACGAGCGCGCGTTCGAGCCGCGCGCCACGCCCGGTGAACAGCAGGAACCCCGAGCCGGCGATCTTGGCGGCGCGCTCGAAGTCGAGCAGACCGAGCGCGGTGGCGATCTCCCAGTGCGGGCGGGCGGTGAACTCGAAGCGCGGCTTCTCGCCCCAGGTCCGCACCACCTGGTTCTGCTCCGGTCCGCTCCCCGGCGGCACCGAGGCGTGTGGCAGGTTGGGGATCCACGCGGCGAGCTGCTCGCTCTCCTCTTCGAGCTTCTTGAGCTCGGCGTCGAGCCCCTTGATGCGGTCCCCGACCTCGCGCATGGCGACGATGTCCGCGGCGGCGTCCTGACCCGACTTCTTCTTGACCGCGATCGCCTCGCTGGCCGCGTTCCGACGCGCCTTGAGCTCCTCGGTCTCCTTGAGCACGGCCAGACGCCGCTCCTCGATGTGATAGAAGCGGTCGAGGTCCACGGTCATGCCCTTGAGGGCGATGCCGGTCTCCACCTTGTCGCGGTTCTGTCTCAGGAACTTGAGATCGAGCATGTCCGGGATCCGGTGTCGGTGGGAAGCGGGCCGGTTGCGCCCGGATCACGTGCCATCAAACCCGAAGCGGCGTGCGCGCGCAAGGCGTCCGGCGGATGTCCGCGCTCACGGAGCGGTGTCGAGACTGTCGTCGATGCTGCGTCCGCGCCGAACCAGGTCACGCGCGCGTCCATAGGCCACCCGCGCCTGCTCGTCGCGGCCCAGCTTGCCGAGTGCCATGCCGAGCCCGTAGTAGGCCGCCGGGTCGTCGGGATCGACCACCGCGGCCGATGCGTAGCGTCTCGCCGCCAGCGCGTAGTCGCCGGCCCGGAACGCCTGGTTGCCGTTCTCGATCAGCGCCTGAGAGCGGGCCCGCACCGCGGCGGCCGAATCGGCGGCCACCGCCTCGCGTGAGCGCGCTGGTCGGGACGAGCAGCCGCCGAGCGTGCCGGTGGTCACGAGTGCTGCGAGTGTCCACGGCATCCAGACCGTCCACGCTCGATACGTGCCGCGACGCCGACTCACCACCGCCTCACGATTCCCCGCCGTCACGCAGCGCGCCCAGCACGTCCTCCGCGCCGTTCGCCATCATGCGGGCCGCGAGCTTGGCGCCCAGCGCCTCGGCGCTCGCCACCGGTCCCTCGACCTCGTCGCGGACCACCTCGAGGCCGTCGAGACTCAACACCACCGCCTCCATGACCAGGTGCTTGTCGACCACGTTGGCGAGCGCCCCGACCGGCAGATCGAGGTCGTCGCCGAGCTCGGCGAGCCACGCGCGCTCGGCGACCACCGCGGCGTGCGAGGCGCCGTCGTCGAGCACCCGGAGCGTGGCCAACGCGTCCTTGCGCTCCACGAGCGTCTCGAGACCCACCGCCCCCTGACCGGGATAGGGCACGCACACCTCGGTGGTGAAGATCTCGCTCACCTCGCCCTGCATGCCCAGACGCTCGGCGTCGATCATCGCCATGACCAGGGCCTCGAACGCGCCGTCCTGGAGCTGACGCCATTGCGACTCGACCGTGCCCCGCACCGTCGCCACCCGGATGTCCTCGCGATAGGCGAGGATCTGCGAGCGTCGCGACGTGCTCGAGGCCGCCACCCGCTCGCCCCCGTCCAGCTCGTCGAGGATGCGGCCGTCGCGGGTGAACAGCACGTCGAACGGATGCCGGCGTCGGGGCACCGCCGCCAGCACGAAGGCGTCGGGGCGCACCGCCGGGAGGTCCTGCAGGTCGTGCAGCGCGGCGTCGATGCGGCCCTCGCGAAGCGCCTCGTCGAGCTCGTGGGTGAAGCCGCCGGACGGACGCGAACGGTCGTGCGAGTGGTCACCGGGCTGGCCGACCTTCACGCACTCGACCTCGAGCGCGGGATGCGCCTGGTGCAGCGCCGCCGTGACCTCGTCGGCCAGCGACCCCGCCAGACGCCCGGCGTGCACACCGATGCGCAGCCGTGACGCCGTCGTCATGGGTGACGCGCCCTCACTGCGCGGACTTCTTCTTCGTCTTGGCCGCCGGCTTGCCGGACGTCTTGGCGGTCTTGCGTGCCGCCTTCTTGTCGGTCTTGCGCTCCGACTTCTTGCGCGGGGCGGCGCGCTTGGCCGCGGTCTTCTTCGCCGCCGGCTTCGGGGTCGCGGCCGCCGGCTTCTCGGGCTTCTTCGCGGTCGGCTTGTAGAGGGTCATACCGGCCCGCTTGAGCAGCGAGGCCACCTGCACGGACGGCTGCGCGCCGACCGAGATCCACTTCGCCGCCTTCTCGGTGTCGACCTTGAGCGTCATCGGGGTCGCGATCGGATCGTAGTGACCGAGGATCTCGATGAACCGGCCGTCGCGCTGGCGGCGTGAGTCGGCGGCCACCACGCGGTAGAACGGGCGCTTCTTGGCGCCGGCCCGCATCAGACGAAGGACCACTGCCATTCCGGACTTCCTCCTTGGATCGTGTGCGGTCCGGCGGACCGCGGGATGTCGGCCGTGAGGCCAGGCCGTCAGCGTCTCCTCCCGCGCAGTGCGGCCAGACCACGCGGTGCGTTCTTGAGGCGCTTCATCATCGTACGCGCCTGTTCGAAATCCCTCAGCAGCCGGTTCACCTCGCTCACCTGCGTGCCGCTGCCGGCGGCGATGCGACGCCGGCGGCTGCCGTCGATGAGACGCGGCGAGCGCCGCTCCTGCCGGGTCATGCTGAGCAGGATGGCCTCGTAGCGCTGGAGATGAGAGTCCTCCGGCTTCATCTGCGCGAGCATCTTCTGATCGACACCCGGCAGCATCTTCATGACCTCCCCGATCGGCCCCAGCTTCCGCACCTGCCGGAGCTGCTCGAGGAAGTCGTCGAGCGTGAAGTCGTTCCTGCGCAGGCGCTCCGCCATGCGGATCGCCTGGTCCTCGTCCACCGCGGCGCGCGCCTTCTCGACCAGGCCCACCACGTCGCCCATGCCGAGGATGCGTCCGGCGATGCGCTCGGGATCGAAGGTCTCGAGCCCGTCGAGCTTCTCGCCCACGCCGAGAAAGAGGATCGGCTTGCCGGTGACCGCCCGCAGCGACAGCGCCGCGCCGCCGCGTGCGTCCCCGTCCATCTTGGTCAGCACCAGCCCGTCGATACCGATGCGCTCGGCGAACGTCTGGCCGATGCGCACTGCCTCCTGGCCGGTCATGCCGTCCACCACGAGCAGCACCTGGTGCGCCCGCAGCGTGCGCTTGAGCTCGTCGAGCTCCGACATCAGCGCGTCGTCGATGTGCAGGCGTCCGGCGGTGTCGAACACCAGGAAGTCGAACCCGCGGGTGCGGGCCTGCTCGAACCCCTGACGCGCGATCTCCACCGGTGGCGTGCCGTCCTCGGCGCGCCAGAAGCCGGTACCCGCCTGGGCCGCCACGCGCTCGAGCTGGTCGATGGCCGCCGGACGTTGGACGTCGGCGCTCACCAGCAGCGTGCGCTTGCCCTTCTCCTTCAGCCACCGCGCGAGTTTGCCCGCGAAGGTGGTCTTGCCCGAGCCCTGGAGCCCCGCGAGCAGCACCACCGTCGGCAGGTGCGACGAGCCGGCGAGTGTCACCGGGGTGCGGCCGAGCAGTGCGACGAGCTCGTCGCGGACCACGCCGACCACCTGCTGCCCGGGTCGGAGGCCCTTCAGGACCTCCTCGCCCACCGCCCGTTGCTCGATGCGCGCGATGAGGTCGCGCGCCACCGTCACCTGGACGTCGGCCTCCAGCAATGCCCGGCGCACGTCACGCAGGCTCTCTCGGACGTTGTCCGGGGTGAGCCGCGCCTGGCCGGTCAGCTGTCGAACGATTCCCTGGAAACGGTCGGTAAGTGCTTCGAACACGGAGCCTTCCTGAGCGCGAACGCGGCACGATAGCACAGCCGCGCGGGGCGGCGAAGGAAACCGCCCCGAATGGCGTGTCTGGAGTGAATGGGCGCAGGAATCCGGTGTCATCGTCCTTGACAGGTGACCATTTTGTCACCTATCTTGCCGCCCGTGGATGCGGTCTTCAAGGCACTCGCCGACCCGCACCGCCGGCGTTTGCTGGAGCTGCTCAGAGAACGCGATGGCCGCACCCTCGCCGATCTCGACCGGCACCTGCCCATGACCCGCTTCGGCACCATGAAGCACCTGCGTTTGCTCGAAGCGGCGGGGCTGGTGAGCGCGCGACGGATCGGAAGGGAGAAGCGGCACTACCTGAACGCGGATCCGATCCGCGAGCTCGACGCGAGCTGGCTGGCGCGATTCAAGACGTTCGCCCAGGTGGACGCGGAGGAACGCCGACGCATGCGGGAGATGCTGGTCCGGATGTTCGCTCTGGCGCACGGCGCGCTGCACATGAACCTCGAGGGCATCACCCACGAGGAATCACTGGTGCAGCCCCAGCCGGGTGGCAACTGCATCCAGTGGGTGGTGGCGCACATCGTCGCGACCCGCGACCAGTGTCTGCGTCTGATCGGTGCCGAGCCGGTGCTGCCCGCGGAGCTGGGCAAGCGATTCACCCGGCCGGCCGCGGCGCTCACCGATCCCGGTGACCAACGGCCGCTTGCCGACTGGATCGCCGATCTCGACCGCTCACAGGAGCGCATCGCCGTCGCGGTGTCGGCGTTCCCGACCGATCGGCTGGCCGAGCCCTTCGACGGGGCGCGTCTGCCGGGTCGGCCGACGACGCTCGCCGAGGCGCTGGCGTTCTTCCATTTCCACGAGTCGTATCACGTGGGACAGGTGGGGTTGCTGCGGCGGCTGGTTGGCCGGGGAGGCGCCATCCGCTAGCACGGGCCACGGAGCGGTCCGACGACCACCGGCACGGACGCCGGAAGACGAGCCCCCGGAGGGAGACCTCCGGGGGCTTCGTCGTGTGTGGCGCGGCCCGGGTCGCAGGGCGGATCGAATGCACGCGGGATTGGCGCGAAGCGTGGCTCAGCGCACCGCGTCCCTCAGCGCCTGCAGCGCGCGCGCGGGATCGGGCTGCCCGTAGATCGCGTGACCGGCCACGAACACCTCGGCTCCGGCGACCCGCGCCATCCGCGCGGTGTCGGGCGCGATGCCGCCGTCCACCTCGATCAGGAAACGGCCGCCGTGACGCGCGCGCCACGACACGGCCTCGCGCACCTTGGACATCATCTCGGCCATGAACGTCTGGCCGCCGAAGCCCGGCTCCACGGTCATCACCAGCAGCAGATCGACCGCGTTCAGAAACGGCTCCGCGGCCGAGAACGGCGTGCGTGGCTTGATCGCGAGCCCGGCCCGCGCGCCCGATGCGCGGATGGTACCCAGCACCTCGGCGAGCGGCGGATCGTGCTCGGCCTCGAGATGCACCGTGATCTGGTCGGCACCCGCGTCACGGAAGGCGGCGATGAGACGCTCGGGTCGCTGGATCATGAGATGCACGTCGAGAAACGCAGGGGTGAGCCGCCGAGCCGCGTCGACGATCAGGGGACCGAAGGTGAGGTTGGGCACGAAGTGGTTGTCCATCACGTCGCAGTGCACCCACTCGCGCGTCGGGTCGGCGACCCGGATCGCGCCGGCCAGGTCCGAGAAGTCGGCGCTCAGGATGCTGGGCGCCACGATCGGGGCGTCGAGCGGATGCGGCATCGTTCCTCCTCGTGTCCTGCGCGTCGGCCGTTCCCGGTCTCGCGCGCGCCCTGCGTTCTCGAACGGAGCCTATGGAATGACGCGCCCGGTGCCCTGCAGCACGATGATGGTGGCGCGCGTGATACGCGAGCCCGGTGGCGGATCCTGGGACACGATGGTCCCCATCGCGCCGCCGCCTGCCGGGGTGACCACCTTGTAGCCGAGCGCCTCGAGCTGGCGTCGCACGCTACCGATCTCGCGTCCGCTCAGGTCGGGCATCACGAAGCTGTCCTCGCCGGGGCCCATCGAGACCAGCAGGTGCACCGGTGTGTCGCGCGGCAACACCGATTCCGGGCCGGGATCCGAGCCGGCGACCAGCCCCTCGCCCACCCCCTCGGAGGGCGCCCGGGTGATGAAGCCCACCCGGAGTCCGGCGCTCTTGAGCAGCGCCTCGGCGCTGCGCTGGGTCTCACCGAACAACGCCGGCACCGAGCTGAACTCCTCGCCCAGGCTCACCACCACCGACACCCGCCGGCTGCCGTGCACGCGGGTGCCCGGTGGCGGATCCTGGCTCAACACGCAGCCACGCGGCACCGAGGGATCGAAGCGCTCCCCGGCGCGCGACAGCTGCAGCCCGATCGGGGTGAGCTGTTGCTCGGCCTGGAGCAACGTGAGGTTGGAGAGATCCGGCACCCCGACGTGCTCGGAGCCGTGGATGAGACGGGGCATCAGCACGCTGTTGAACACCAGCACCCCGGTGACGAACGCGAGCAGCGCGATCGCCACCATGACCGCCGTCGTGATGATGCGCCGGCGCGCCAGATTGCGCCGCTCCGGTCCGGTCCACGGAACCGGCCCGGACGCACTCGGCGCCGCGGGCGACGCGGGCTCCTCGGGCGACCCGGACGCGGCGGGCGGCCCGGATGAACCGGACGACGCCGGCGGATCGGGCGGGGATGGGGTGTTCTCGGTGCTCATGACTTCCTGAAGCGGGCGGCGAACGCGCCGTCACAACCGTGCACGTGGGGCAGCACGCACATGAAGCCGCGTTCGTCCACCACGTCGGCCGGGAGCCACGCGCCGGCGTGTTCCAGCGTGAATCCCGGCTCGGCGGCCAGAAAGCGCTCGACCACGGCGGTGGTCTCCTCCGGCTCGAACGAGCATACGCCGTACACCAGCACACCACCCGGTCGCACCCGCCGGGCGCCGGCGACGAGCAGCTCGAGCTGGACCGGCGGCATCTCGAGCAGGGTCTCCGGCCCCTTGCGCCAGCGCGTGTCGGCGCGACGGCCGATCACACCGAGACTCGAGCACGGAGCGTCGACCAGCACGCGATCGAACGGCATCGGGAACGTGTAGCTGCGCCCGTCGCCGGTCACCACGTGGACGCTGTGGCAACCGAGACGCGCCAGGGTCTGCTCGAGCGTCGCGACCCGCTCCGGGGCGCGATCCATGGCCCACACCTCGCCCTCGTCGCCGATCCGCTCGGCCAGATGCGTGCACTTCCCACCCGGCGCGGCGCACAGGTCGAGGATGCGCTCGTGGGGCTGCGGATCCACGAGATGCGCCACCAGCGCCTCGCTCTCGTCCTGAGCAGTGCACCAGCCGTCGCGGAACGCGCCGAGTGCCGCCGGCGAGACGCCGCCGCCCGTCCAGACCAGCTCCGGCACCCGCACCGACGGCGTCGTCTCGATGCCGTCCTCGCCGAGCCGCGCCACCAGACGCTCGCGTGTCGCGCGCAGGAGATTGACACGGAGCCCGAGCCGCGACGGGGAATCGTTCGCCAGCATCAGCGCCCGCGTGGCCTCGGGGCCGAAACGCGCCAGCCAGCGCGTCACCAGCCACTCGGGGTGCGAGCCCCAGACCGCCAGCGAGGCCGCGTCATCACCCGTGGGCGGCACGAGCTGCTCCTTCTCCTCGACCAGACGACGCAGGACGCTGTTGACCAGACCGGCCGCGCCGGCGTGTGACACCTGGTGCGCCAGCTTGACCGACTCGTCCACCGCGGCGTGCGCCGGGATGCGGTCGAGGAAGAGGATTTGATAGGCGCCGAGACGCAGCACGTTGCGCACGTTCGGCTGGGTGGCGGCGATGCCGATGTGGACGATGCGGTCGAGCACCGCGTCGAGCCGGCCGCGCCAGCGCAACGTGCCCTTCACCAGCTCGTGGAGCAGCGCCTGGTCGCGCGCGTCGCCACCCTGCGCGTGGGCCTGCTCGAGCAACTTGTCACTGAACGCGCCGCGCACCTCCACCGCGATGAGGATGCGCAGCGCCGCCTCGCGTGGATCGGGTGGCAGCGGCGCGCCGGCCCGGTCGAGGTCACGCGCCCCCGGTCGGACCGATCCGGTGCGCCGTCCGTCGCGCCGGTCCGGGTGCGCCGCGTATCGCGGACCGCGATCGTCACGACGCGCGGGTCGTGTGTCGTCGCGTCGTGGCTCGCGGGGGCGGGAATCGCCATAGCGTGCGGGTCGCTCGCCGGGGCGCGCGGGTCGCGTGTCGTCGCTCCGCGGACCGAATCGCGGCGGGCGTGACCCGTCGGGGCGCGCGGGTCGCGTGTCGTCGCGGCGCGGCTCGCGGGGGCGGGAATCGCCATAGCGTGCGGGTCGCTCGCCGGGGCGCGCGGGTCGCGTGTCGTCACGGCGCGGACGCGTGTCCCGGGCGGGCCCGCCACGACCCGGACCACTCGAGTTGTCCCGGCGTCGCCATCCACCCTCCGGCCGGCTGCGTGACGTCTCGGGGTATGCGGGACGGGATCGATTCTCGGCGTAGCGCTGACCACCCGGGCCGTCGTAGCGGCCGTCGCCCGCCGGTCGGCCACGATCGTCACGAGCCGCGCCACGACGCACCGGACGCGTGTCACGCACGTCCGATCCACCCGCGTCGCGGCGTGGACCGAAGCGCGGAGCCCGCGTCGAGCGCATGAACCGCAGCTCGGCCTCCTGTGCGGGCGTGAGCGGCGGGCCGTTGCGCGCCGTGGGTGTCGCCGGGGCGCTGGTTCCCTCGCCGGTCGGGGGTCGATCCGGCGGCATCACCGGCGCTTCGGAGACACGCGGTCGCACGACACGCTTTCGGCCGCCGGTCTTGGCACTCCCACGCCGTCCTCGCTTCTCGATCACGCCGGAACCTCCCCCCATTCACCCAAACGATCGCCGACCTCGATGCGCGCGCCTCGCGCCCAGTCGGCTGCGTCCATCTCGGCGCGGCCCGACGGTTTCACGCGCTCGAGCGACAACGTGCCGCTGCCACACGACACCGTCACCCCGTCCCGGATCGCCACCACGCGCCCCGGGTCCGCGGCGGGCGCTGCGCGATAGAGCGGCCGGGTGCGCACCAGCGTGAGCGGCGTGCCACGGATCGTGGTGGTGGCGCCGGGCCACGGCGTCACCGCCCGCTGGTGGTTCCAGACCGTCACCGCGTCGAGCGCCCAGTCCACGACGCCATCGCTCTTGCGCAGCTTCTTCGCGTAGCTACCGGCGGCACGGTCCTGTGGTGTCCGCGGCGCGCGGCCGGTGAACGCCAGCCCCAGGCTCTCCGCCAGCAGCGGCGCTCCGATCGCCGCCAGTCGTGTGGCCAGCGTGCCGGCGTCGTCCTCGGGCGCGATGCCCTCGGCACGGGTGAGGATGACGTCACCGGTGTCGATCCCCTCGTCCATGAACAACGTACTCACCCCGGTCTCACCGCGACCTTCCCACAACGCGCGCTGCACCGGCGCCGCGCCGCGAAAGTCGGGCAGCAGCGAGCCGTGCAGGTTGACGGCGCCGAGACGCGGCACCTGGAGCAGATCGGGCGACAGGATGGCGCCGAACGCCACCACCGCGAACAGATCGGGCGCCACCACGCGGAGTCGCTGCGACACGTCGGCCGATCTCATGTCGGCGGGCTTCCACACCTCGAGCCGGAGCGCCCGCGCCGCCTCCGACACCTCGGACTCGGCGACCTCGCGGCCGCGCCCACGCGGGCGATCGGGCTGGGTCACGACCAGAGCCACCTCGCACGTCGCGGCGACCGCGCCGAGCGCCGGCACCGCGAAGGCGGGCGTGCCCATGAACACCACTCGTGGCCGGCTCAGATCGCCCCCTTGCGCGCCGTGACGGGTGGAAAGTCATCGGGCAGGTCGCCACGCGCGAGATCCTCGAGCTTGCGCTTGAGGAGGGCGCGTTTGAGCACCGAGATGCGGTCGATGAACAACACCCCGTCCAGGTGATCCACCTCGTGCTGGATGGCGCGCGCCAGGTAGCCCTCGACGGTCAGCTCGACCTTGCCGCCGTTCTCGTCCATCGCGCTCACGTGCACCGACTGGGCGCGTTTCACGTCCTCGTAGATCCCGGGAATGGACAGACAGCCCTCCTCGCCCTCCTGCTGCCCCTCCCGCTTCGACAGCACCGGGTTCACCAGCACGTGCCGGGCCCGGGTGGTCTCGTCGACCGGCACGTCCACGATCAGCACCCGTTGCGCCACCCCGATCTGGTTGGCCGCAAGCCCGACACCGTTGTAGGCGTGCATGGTCTGCTCCATGTCCGTCACCAGCTCGCGCAGCGAGTCATCGAACTCGACCAGCTCTCGGGCCCGCTGACGCAGCACCGGATCGCCGTAGACACGGACCGGTCGAACCGTCACGACGACTTGCTCTCCTTGCCGCCACCCTCGGCGAGCACCTGCACCACCGAGGACTTCGAGAACTCGAGCTTCACGTCCTCGGCGACACGCAGCACCACCTTGGCGTCGTCCACACCCACCACGGTGCCGTAGATGCCGCCGTTGGTGAGCACCTTGTCGCCCTTCTTGAGCGTCTTGAGCATCTTGTCCATCTGCTTCTGTCGCTGCTGCTGCGGGCGGATCAGCAGGAAGTACAGGATCAGGAAGATCGGCGCGAATTGCAGCAGCTGCAACGCGATCGTGAGGGTCGGATTCGACGAGCCCGCCGGTGATCCGGCGGCCTGCGCCCAGGCGTCACTCCACATCGTCGGGACTCTCCTTGAGTGTGCCGGCGACCGCCGTGGGGCGGCCGTGCGGGTCGGGTTCACGGGACGGCGTCAGCGTCTCGCCGCTCCGGAATCGTTCGATGAACTCCCGGCGGAACGCGGTGAAGCGCCCCGCCCGGATGGCCTCACGCGCCACGCGCGTAAGCCGGACCATGTGGTGCACCGCGTGCAGCGACGCAAGCCGTGGTCCGAGCAGCTCGCCGCTGGCGAACAGGTGACGAACATACGCCCGCGTGAAGTGCCGGCACGTGTAACAATCGCACCCGGGGTCGAGCGGGCGCGGGTCGGTGGCATAAGCGGCGTTCTTCACCACCAGCCGCCCGGTCGAGATGAACACCGTGCCACGCCGCGCGTTCCGCGTCGGCAGCACGCAGTCCATCATGTCCACACCGCGAGCGATCGCCTCGATCATGTCCACCGGATGCCCCACCCCCATCAGATATCGCGGCTTGTCGGCCGGGAAGCGGCCGCAGTCGTGCTCCACCATCTCGAGCGACAGATGGCGTCGCTCGCCCACCCACAACCCGCCGAGCGCGTAGCCGTCGAACGGCAGGGCACCCAGCGTGTCGAAGCAGCGACCCCGCTCGGCGGCGTCGGTGCCACCCTGGTTGATGCCGAACAACGCCATCCTCCCGCGTCCCTCCGCGGCCAGACGGGCGCGCTCCGCGAGCCCGCGCCGCGCCCAGTCGAGCGTGCGGTCGACCGCCTCGCGCACCGCGGCCGGCTCGGCCGGAAGCTCGATCAGCTCGTCGAAGCTCATCGCAATGTCGGTGCCGAGGCCGTCCTGGATGCGGATCGCCTCGTCGGGACCGATGAAGTGCCGGCTGCCGTCGAGATGGGACCGGAACTCCACGCCACGATCGCTCACATGTCGCAGCTCGGAGAGACTCATGACCTGGAAACCGCCGCTGTCGGTGAGGATCGCGCCCGACCAGCCCATGAACCGATGCAGACCACCCATCTCCCGCACCACCTCGACCCCGGGTCGGAGATAGAGGTGATAGGTGTTGCCGAGCAGGATGTCGGCTCCCGTCGACGCGACCTCGTCGGGTGTCAGGGTCTTCACCGCGCCCGCGGTGCCGACCGGCATGAAGGCCGGGGTGAGCACCTCGCCGTGCGTCGTGACGAGACGCCCGGCGCGGGCCGCGGTGGAGCTGTCCTGGGCTTCGAGCAAGAAGGAGAGGGCCATCGAGCCCCGTCGTCGGGAGGCGCACCAAGCCGTGCGCGCGAAACGGGCCGGTCGTCGACCGGCCCGTGGAACGTTCTGGCAAAGCAGGTTAGGGGAGCATCGTTGGCGGGTCAAGGGGGCCGACCGGCGCGTCCGGGCCGCGGAGGACGCCCGGTCGCTTGACGCGCGCCGACGCGCCGCGCACCCTCGCGACGCGGCTCCCGCCGCGACCGGGCCCACCTCCTCCACGCCCGAGACCGTTCCGTGCCCGTCATCGATCTCCTCCTCGCCGCGACACTCACGCTCGCCGCCCCGTCCGACTCCCTCCCCACGCCCACCGCCACACCACCCGCGGGAGAT